>LJCR01000599.1 GCA_001399705.1 Kouleothrix aurantiaca | reverse complement strand
ACTACCTGATGCGCAGCGGCATCTGCGACTATGAAGTGTATGTGCTCGACCGCGTGGGGTAGGGTTACTGCAAGGCTGTGGCGGCTTCTGCCACCGGCTCGGCCCGCGCAGGAATAAGCGCCCGAAACACCGAGCCTGCGTCAGGCAGGCTGCGTACCTCAATATCGCCGCCCATAAGCTGGCAAAGCTTGCGGCTCAGCGCCAGGCCCAGGCCAGTGCCGCCCGAGCGCCGGCCTTCGGCGCTCACCTGCGTGAACTCCTGAAACAGCTGCTCGATCTCCTCGGCGCTCATGCCAATGCCAGTGTCGCGCACCTCGAACACCAGGCACGCGCCGGTGGGCAGCTCCTCGCGCGCCACGCGCAGCGTCACTGTGCCCGAGTTCGTGAATTTAGCCGCGTTTGAAAGCAGGTTCAGCACCACCTGCCGCACGCGCAGCTTGTCGCCATACATTGTGCCCAGGTCATTCTGTACATCGGTAACAAAGCTATTCGCATTATGCTCAATCAGCGGGCGCGCCACCGTGCCAAGCTCGGCGATCAGATAGTCGATCTCGAACAGCTCATTGTCGAGCACCAGCTTGCCCGCCTCGATCTTCGAGTATTCCAGCACGCTGTTGATCAGGTTCAGCAGGTGATTGCCCGACGTTTTCACGCGCTGAATATCGGCGGCCAGGTTGCCAAACTCGCCATACTCAACTTCTGCCTCGATCAGCTCGGTGTAGCCAAGAATAGCCGTCAGCGGCGTGCGCAGCTCGTGGCTCATGGTCGAAAGAAACAGGCTCTTGGCCTGGCTGGCGGCCTCGGCGGCTTCTTTCGCTTGCTGCAGCGCAATTGCATGATTTTCGAGCTGCTGGCGCTGAAGTTCGAGCTGCTGCTCGGCGCGCTTGCGGCTGGTAATATCGCGCCAGATCACCAGCCGCCCGGCCTGATGATTGCGCCAGTCGGTGAGCGGCGAGATTTGCAGCTCGAAATGCAGGGTGTGCCCGTCGGCAACAAGCGAGATCTCGTCGCGCGCGACATGCACATCGCGGTACCGCTCCAGCAAATCGTGCCAGCCTATCAGCACCTGGTTGATTGGCATGCCAATCGCTTCGTCGGGCGGAACGCGCAGCCCGGGATGCACCGCCGGGTTGAGATCGATCACGCGGCCATTCATGTCCACCACAACCATCCCATCGCCCATCTGATCGACGACATAGTGGCGCGCAATTGGCGCGAGCGTCAGCAGGCGGTAGCGGAACACGCCCCATGCAATGATCGGGTTGGCGATCGCAAAGGTGATCGGCGAAAGATCGAGCCCTTCCATGCCGCGAATCGGCACCACCCGCAGCACCGTGACGAGCGAGCCAAGCAGCGGCACCAGCACGCCGCAGATCACTGCCAGAACCTGCTGGCGGTACAACAAGCGCGAATGCTGCAAATGGCGCAGCAGCAGGCCAAGCGCGATCAGATCGAGCGCGTAGGTGTAGCCGAGCGTCAGCCACATCCACGGCCCGTAGGTATAAACGAGGGCCGGGAATGACCCGCCGGTATCGAGCTGAGGATTGATTCGCACGAGATGGTGAAGCGCGTCGGACCATACCAGCAGCGCATTTGCTACTGGCTCGACCAAAAGCAGCGGGGCGAGCTGGCGCCCAATGTGCTCGCGCTGGGTGTAGAACAGGGCAAACAGAAAAATGCCGAGCGTGGCAATATCGACGGCGGTGAACTGCAGATTATCCCAGAAGCGCTTGCCGCCAAAGCTTCGTGAAAGCAGCTCGCCGCCATAGCCAAGCATCCACATGCTTTCGCCGGCAAGGATAATTGCGAACTGCAGCGCGCCGCGCACGCGGCGGTGGCGCAGCGCACCGACAATCAACCCCACCGCGATGATTGTTGAGCAGGTCAGTAAAAATAAGAACAACGAAAATAAATTCATGCTGCTCGTACTACTAGCGCGACACAACGACGAAAGAAGGGCGGCCCCAGCGCATCGGGCAGTTCCTGCTTAGGCGGAATGCTCTTTCTGCCATACTACCGTTATAAACGGACAGCATGGCACACATTGTAGCGAAGAGCACAGCAATCGGCAACCGTGTCGCAGCCGACTGGTGCTACAATAGCGCCACCGTGCAACCCGGCGCGGCCAGGCGAGCGGTGCGCGCTGCTGCGAGCGCGCCACTTCACGGAGCGTTGCAAACCCGATGACAGCGAGACGAAATATGCTGATCTATATACTACTCCTGATAGCAATCGGCCTGACCGTTACCGGCGAGGTGCTGCTGAAGCTCGGCATGAACACCGTGCGCGCCGACGTGGGCGCCTTCAACGCCTCGCTGCCGGTGCTGCTGCGCACCTTCACCGAGTGGCGCGTGGTGCTGGGCTTTGTGCTGATCTTCAGCGGCGCGCTCTTCTGGCTGGGCGTGATCTCGCGCGCCGATTTCTCGTTCGCCTACCCGCTGCTGGCCCTGAGCTACGTGATTGCGCTGCTGCCCGCGCACTTCGTGATTGGCGAGCGCGTGACGCTCAACCGGATCATTGGGGCGTTTGTGGTCGTCATTGGCGCGGTGATCATCGGCTGGGAACAGAAGTAGGCCCATGCGCGATCTTCGCAGCATTGTCGCCTGGTTCGGGCGCGAACTCAGGATGCTTGCGCAGTATGCGCGCGAGCCACAGCTCTGGCTGGCACTGCTTGTTGGGCTGGTGCTGTGGGCGCTGGCCTACCAGGCGCCCTTCGCCTACCAGATCAACATTGGCGGCAACCAGGCCACCCGCCACCAGCGCCACGACGAGCCATTCCTGAGCGATTTCAACGCCTCCGAGCCGCCAAGCCTCTACAATCATCCCGAGATCACGCCCTACCGCTGGACCAAGGAGCACTCCGAGATTCTGCTGCCGGGCGTGGGCGGCGGGCGCTGGCATGTGCTGGTGCGCGCCACCAGTGGCCGCCCCGATGGCAGCTCGATCCAGACGCAGTGGGAAGCCGGCAGCGGCCCGATCCGTATTCAGGTGGATGGGCGGCCGGCTCTATATGCGCTCGAAGCCAGCGCGACCCCGGCCGGCGACCTGCGCCTGACGCTTGATGCCCCTGCGCTGCCCAATGCCGCCGACCGGCGCACGCTGGGCATGGTGCTCTACCGGGTGGCGGTTGAGCCCGACACGGGCGCGATGCTGCCCGCGCCCGGCCAGCTTGCGCTGCTGGCCGGGCGCGGGCAGCATCGCGC
>LJCR01000598.1 GCA_001399705.1 Kouleothrix aurantiaca | reverse complement strand
CGGGGCGATGGTCTTCCTGTCGATTATGGGCCTGGGCTTCAGCGTGCTAAGCGGCGCGCTGACGCTGGCGCTGCTCAACCTGCCGCTGATGGTCCGCATTTCGGAAGACGCCATTCGCGGCGTGCCGGTTTCCTACCGCGAGGCCAGCCTGGCGCTGGCTGGGACGCAGTGGGAAACGATTCGCAAGGCCGTGCTGCCAAGCGCCATCCCGGGCATTGTAACGGCAATTGTGCTGACCGGCGGGCGCATCATTGGCGAAACCGCGCCGCTGATTTTGACGACGGGCACAACTATTTCGCCGAATGCGCGGTATAGCCTTAACCCTTTCCAAACGGGTGAAACCCTGGCAGTACACATCTGGGTGCTGAAGATCGTCGGCGTGCCGGGGATCAGCGACGCGCAGAAAGTTGCCGATGGCTCGGCGGCGGTGCTGCTGCTGATCGTCTTGCTTGTGAACCTGCTTGCGGCATTTTTCACCGCGCGCCTGCAGCGCAAGCTCACCGGCACAATCAGCACACCGCGCACCGGCGGGCGCAAAAAAGAATGAGGTTTGTGTTATGGATATAGCGCTGGCGAGAGCGATGGCAACGGAAAAAGAAACAGCAACGCAAGATACAGCCACAATGGCATTGCGCATTCGCGATGTCAACCTGTATTATGGGGCGTTTCGCGCGGTTAAAGGTGTCAATCTCGACGTTTCGTCCCGTGCGGTTACGGCGATCATTGGCCCATCGGGATGCGGCAAATCCACGCTGCTGCGCACAATCAACCGCATCAACGACCGCGTGCCCAGCTTCCGCGTCGAGGGGTCGGTGAAGCTCCACGATCTTGATATTTACGCGCCAACCACCGACGTGGTTGATCTGCGGCGGCGCGTTGGCATGGTTTTTCAGCGCCCGAATCCCTTCCCGCAAAGCATTTTCGAGAATGTGGCGTTTGGGCCGCAGCTCTACGGCCGCATTCCCAAGCCGCAGCTGAATGATCTGGTAGAAGAATGCCTGCGCGCTGCGGCACTGTGGGACGATGTGAAAGACAAGCTGCACCAGTCGGCGCTGGGCCTCTCGGGTGGGCAGCAGCAGCGCCTGTGCGTGGCGCGCGCCATCGCCACCCAGCCGGAAGTGCTGCTGATGGATGAGCCGGCCTCCGCGCTCGATCCGATCTCGACCTTGCGCCTGGAAGAGCTGATCCTCGACCTCAAGCAGCAGTACACGATTGTGATCGTGACGCACAACATGCAGCAGGCCGCGCGCGCAAGCGACTATACCGTGATGATGAGCATGGATACGGCAGACCGCGCCGGGCATGTGATCGAGATCGGCCAAACCAAGCAAATATTCACCAACCCGCGCGAGCCGCAAACCGAAGCCTACGTGACCGGGCGGTTTGGATAGGAACGATATGACACAGTATGAAACACCGCTGAAAACCGCGCCCCAGGCATCCGCAGCGGCCGGCAGGGTCGCCGATGTCGAAGCGCGCGATTTCAATTTTTACTACAGCTCGTTCCGCGCGCTCGATAAGATCTCGATTGCGGCGCCGAAGCACCAGATCACAGCGCTGATCGGCCCATCGGGGTGCGGAAAATCGACACTGCTGCGGGCCATGAACCGCATGCACGACCGCACGCCGGGCGCGCGAAGCGAGGGCTCGCTGCTCTTGCAGGGCCAGGATATCAACACCATGAGCGATCTGGTTGAGCTGCGCAAGCGCGTGGGCATGATCTTCCAGCGCCCGAACCCTTTCCCAATGTCGATCTACGAGAATGTGGCCTACGGCTTGCAGCTTGGCGCGCAAAAAATCCCCAAGCGCGAAATCCCCGACCGGGTTGAAGCCGCGCTGCGCAGCGCGGCGCTCTGGGACGAGGTAAAAGATAAACTGCGGCAGTCGGGCATGGCGATGTCGGGTGGGCAGCAGCAGCGCCTGTGCATCGCGCGGGCGATTGCGGTGCAGCCGGCCGTCCTGCTGATGGATGAACCCTGCGCGGCGCTCGACCCGGTTGCGACGCTGAAAATCGAAGAGCTGATGATCGACCTGAAGCAGAACTACACGATTGTGATTGTGACGCACAATTTGCAACAGGCAGCGCGCGTGGCCGATCAGACTGTGTTTATGACGATGAACCCGGAAACGCGCGCAGGCTTTGTGGTTGAGGCCGGGCCGACGGGCAAGATTTTTACGGTGCCGAAAGATCCGCGCACCAGCGACTATATCACCGGGAAATTTGGCTAGACGCCTGCCCATACCCACGTGAGCAGCAGAAGAACACTACGCGCACGCCAGGCCTCGGCAATGATGCGGGCGTGCGCGACCGCACGATGCTATACTGTAGGCGATTCCACTCGCCTGCAGGAGCACCATGACCCTCCCGAATTTTGATATCGACGCCGTGATGGCGATCTTGCGCGAGGCCATGCCGCGCTTCGAGCAGCCCCTGATTGAAGCCATGGGCGAGGCCAGCCAGACGCCTTTCCGCATTCTCGTCGCCACAATCCTCAGTTTGCGCACCAAAGACATTCTGACGGCAGTCGTCGCGCCGCGCCTGTTCGCCGCCGCCGATACGCCCGCGCGCATGCTGGCGCTTAGCGAGGAGCGCATTGCCGAGCTGATCTACCCGGTAGGCTTTTATCGCACCAAGGCGAAAAGTATTCGCGCCGTCTGCGCGCTGCTGCTGGAACGGTACGGCGGCGCGGTGCCGAACACGCTGGATGATCTGCTGGCGCTGCCGGGCGTTGGGCGCAAAACCGCTAATCTGGTGCTGACCGCCGGCTACGGCTTGCCCGGCATTTGCGTGGATACGCACGTGCATCGCATCTGCAATCGCTGGGGCTATGTGCACACCAAAGACCCCGAGCACACCGAGCTGGCGTTGCGCGCCAAGCTGCCGCCCGAGCACTGGATTTCGATCAATGGCCTGTTGGTGACGCTGGGCCAGAACATCTGCCACCCGACCTCGCCGCGCTGCAGCGAATGCCCGGTCGCGGATTACTGCGCGCGTGTGGGGGTCGTGCGGAGTCGGTAAATTGCCAACCTTCCGACCTGCAACCTGCCAACTTTACAGTGCAATCGCCGGGCACTGCTGCCCAAAACCCGTGGCTTGCTCGAAGGCGTGCGCGATCTGCAACAGGCCGAACTCGTCCTGATGGCGGGCGACGAGCTGCAAGCCCACTGGCAAGCCTTCGGGCGTGAAGCCGCACGGCACACTGA
>LJCR01000597.1 GCA_001399705.1 Kouleothrix aurantiaca | reverse complement strand
GCGACGCCGACGCGGCCGCGCGCGTGCAGCGCCAGCACCTGGAAACCATGCGCAGCATGGCGCTGCAGCTTATTCGCACGCATATCATCCCGGTGCGCGGCGAGCGGTTCTGACGGAGAAGCAGGTTGTGATTTACGCAGGGTGTATTGCCTTTGACAAAGCGATTCTGATCACAACAGCATACCTTCCTAATATCTGCGTGTATGTTTTTCGCGCGCAGCGCGAAAAACATACACAATAATCGAAACTACCTTGCTGCCGCAGGCGAAAAAGATGAGCTGAAAACCAACGGAGGAGATCAATGGCACGACCTGTCACGCTGTTTACCGGCCAGTGGGCCGATCTGCCGCTGGAAGAAGTGGCGAAGAAGGCCAAGAGCTTTGGCTACGACGGCCTGGAGCTGGCCTGCTGGGGCGATCACTTCGAGGTCGAAAAGGCGCTGGAATCCGACAGCTACGTGCGCGAAAAGCACGAACTGCTCGAGCGCCACGGCCTGCAGTGCTTCGCGATCAGCAACCACCTCGTCGGCCAGGCAATCAGCGACAAGATGATCGACGAGCGCCACAAGGGCATTGTGCCGCCGCACGTCTGGGGCGATGGCGAGGCCGAGGGTGTGCGCCAGCGCGCCGCCGAGCACATGCAGAATGCCGCGCGCGCAGCGGCCGCCTTTGGCGTGAAGGTGGTGAATGGCTTCACCGGCTCGCCGATCTGGCACGTGCTGGCGATGTTCCCGCCGGTGCCGCCCGAGATGATTGAGAAGGGCTACAAGGAGTTTGCCGACCGCTTCAACCCGGTGCTGGATGTGTTCGACGAAGTTGGCGTGAAATTCGCGCTGGAAGTGCACCCCGGCGAGATCGCCTACGACTTCTGGAGCACCAAGGCCACGCTCAAGGCGCTGAACGACCGGCCAGCCTTCGGCATCAACTTCGACCCGAGCCACCTGTACTGGCAGATGCTCGACCCGGTTGAGTTCGTCTACG
Source organism: Kouleothrix aurantiaca (assembly GCA_001399705.1). Classification (GTDB taxonomy): domain Bacteria; phylum Chloroflexota; class Chloroflexia; order Chloroflexales; family Roseiflexaceae; genus Kouleothrix; species Kouleothrix aurantiaca. Next base: position 2,224 of record LJCR01000597.1, on the reverse strand, counting down.
AGTTCGGCGACAAGATCTACAACATGCACGTCAAAGAGTCGGTGCGCAACCTGAACGGCCGCAACGGCGTGCTCGGCTCGCACCTGTTCTTTGGCGACCACCGGCGCGGCTGGGATTTTGTGTCGCCGGGGCGCGGTGGCGTGCCCTTCGAGCGGGTGTTTCGCGCGCTCAACGACGTGGGCTACACTGGCCCGCTGTCGGTGGAGTGGGAAGACAATGGCATGAACCGCGACCAGGGCGCGCCCGAAGCCTGCGCGATGGTCAAGCGGCTTGAGCTGACGCCATCGGATGTTGCGTTCGACGCGGCGTTCCAGCAGAAGTAATCTGGTGACACGATGACAAGGTGACAAGGCGACACGATGACTTGATGAGCGCTAACCCTATCATCTTGTCATCGTGTCGCCTTGTCAGGTGTACGAAAGAATACTATGGTTCTACGCGATAAAGTCGCCATCGTCACAGGCGCGAGCCGCGAGATTGGCGCGGCCATGGCCGAGGCGCTGGCCGGCGCGGGCGCAGCCGTGCTGATTGCCCACCACAACGAGGCCGAGCTGGCCGCGCAGGCGGTCGAGCGCATCACGGCGGCGGGCGGGCGCGCCCTCGCGCTGGATGCCGACCTGTCGGACGTTGCCGCGAACCAGGCGATGATCGCGCGCGCGGTCGAGGCGTTTGGCCGGCTCGACATTCTGGCCGCCAACGCCGGCATTACCATGTACCGGCCCTTTCTCGACACCGACGAATCCACCTGGAATGCCCTATTCAACCTGAACCTGAAAGGCTCGTTCTTTGCCGCGCAGGCAGCAGCGCGCCAGATGATCGCGCAGGGCGATGGCGGGCGGATCGTCTTTTCGTCGTCGGTGACGGGCGTGCAGGCAGTGCCGGGCCTGTCAGTCTATGGCATCACCAAGGCGGCGCTGCGCCATATGGCGCGCACGCTCGCGCCCGAGCTGGGCGGCCACGGCATCACCGTCAATGCGCTCGGCATTGGCGCAACGCTCAACGCCCGCAACCTCGCCGACGACCCCGACTACGCCGCGCACTGGGCGGGTGTTATTCCCACCGGGCGCGCCTTGCAGCCAGCCGACCTCGCCAGCACGCTCTTGTTTCTGGCCTCGCCCGGCGCGGCTATGATCACCGGGCAGACGATTATTGTCGATGGTGGGTGGACGGCGCTCAGCCCGATGCCGTGATCTTCGTGCCAACCAAAAAAAGACGAAGGACGAATCGTGTGTTCGCCCTTCGCCTTTGCTTGTGCGAAATTGGGGAAGTGATGCATGCGCATCCTGAGTAGCGCGCAGCGCATATCGAAGGGTGCGCTTGTTTATTGCTCGCTTACTCGGCGCTTGCGGCCAGCCGCCCGTCAATCGCGCGCAGCACGGTGACGCGGTTCTGGTGCTCCTGCTCGTACACCTGCACGTGCTGCAGCTCGGCCGCGTTCAGGCCGGCCAGCTTCTCGATCGCCTCCTCAGCGCGCAGTTCCTCGTAGCCGGGCATCGGCTCGACGCTGGTGCGGGTGGCTGGCTCGGCCAGCGCGCCGCGGGCAGCCTGCAGCTCGATGATCGCGCGCTCAACGGCGCGCAGCACGGTGACGCGGTTCTGGTGCGCCTGCTCGTACGACTGCACGGCCAGCAGGTGCGCTTCCTCCAGCTTCGGCAGCCGGCTCAGCACGGTGTCGACGTTCATCTTCTCATAGCCGGGGATGGGCTCGGCCAGGATGGCAGCCTTCTGGCGGCGCGTCTTGGTGCGCAGGTCGTCAATCGCTATGCTCAGCCGCTCGACCTGGCTGTTCAGCTCGTGCAGGCTGCGCTGCGTCGGCAGCAGCAGCAGGTCAAGCACGCGATCGCGGCCATCGGCCAGCATGGAGCGTGTCTCGCTCAGCTGCTCTTCGCCTTCGGCTACCGCCTCGGCAGTGTCGCGGCGCACCATGCGCGTCAGCCGGCGCAGCTCGGCGCGGGCCGCCTGCTCGGCACTCGTGCCACGCTCGGTCAGTTGGGTGAAGGTATCGCGCGCAACATCGCCGGTGAGGGCCAGCGCGCCAACATAGGCCAGCGCTCCCTTGCGCGCAACGGTGGTAGCAGTATCAAGAATGGTCATTATCTTGCTCCTTTCAGCGTCTACTATAACGCACTGCGTTAATAATAACACGCTGCGTCATGGATGTCAAGACATGGAAGCGATGCAGAGTTTTTCTGAGCACAGACTTACGCACCACGCACTATTTTTT
>LJCR01000596.1 GCA_001399705.1 Kouleothrix aurantiaca | reverse complement strand
GTGTAACATCGACCGGCTGTTCCGCAAGATCAAGCAGTTCGGCCACCACGGCCGGCAGGCCGGCGGCGTCTGCGGCGTCGAGATGGCGCTGATGGACCTGGCCGGCAAGGCCTATGGCGTGCCGGCCTATGTGCTGGCCGGCGGCAAGTTCCGCGACCGCGTGCGCATGTACTGCGACACACCCAACGAAGAAACCGGCACGGAAATGGGCAAGAAGCTGCAGGAGCGCCTGGACCGCGGCTTCACCATGCTGAAAATGGACGTGGGCGTGCAGCCGCTGATCGGCAAGCCCGGCATGCTTTCCTGGCCGCAGGGCATGCTGCCCGGCGACCCCGAAGACAAGCTGGAGCGCATGCTCAACATCCAGACGCTGCAGCACCCGTTTACGCACGTTCGCCTCACGCCCAAGGGCATCGACTCGATCTGCCAGTATGTGGCCGAGGTGCGCGAAACGGTTGGCGACGAGGTGCCGATCGCGGCCGACCACTTCGGGCATATTGGCATCGACGACTGCATCCGGCTCGGGCAGGCGCTGGAGCCCTACAACCTGGCCTGGCTGGAAGACATGGTGCCCTGGCAGTATACCGACAAGTGGGTGCAGCTTGAGCGCGCGCTGAACACGCCAGTCTGCACCGGCGAGGATATCTACCTGGCCGAGAATTTCCGCCCGCTGATCCACGCCCGTGGCGTCAACATCGTCCACCCCGACCTGGCGACCAGCGGCGGGATTGTGGAAACCAAGAAGATTGGTGACCTGGCGCAGGAGTATGGCATCAGCATGGCGCTGCATATGGCCGGCACGCCGATCAGCACCATGGCCAGCGTGCACTGCGCCGCCGCCACCGAGAACTTTATTGCGCTGGAGCACCACTTCACCGAAATCCCGTTCTGGAACGACTTTATTGCGATCAACGGCGAAACCAAGCCGATCATCCAGCGCGGCTACATCCCGGTGCCGGAAGGGCCCGGCCTGGGCTTCACCATCAACGAGGACGTGATCAAGGAGCATCTGGTCGAGTGGGACAAGGGCTTCTTCGAGCCCACGCCCGAGTGGGATCGCGTGCCCAGCCACGATCGGCTCTGGTCGTAAGCTCAACGCTGTTTATATAACCACGAAGACACAAAGGCACGAAGAGATTTAATTTTTCGTCCCCTTCGTGTCTTCGTGCCTTCGTGGTAAACGCTTTCGGCGTTCATATTCAATGAGGACAGAACGATGAAAATAACCAAAGTCCGTCCCATCCTCACCGCGCCCGACGGCATCGCGCTGGTGATTGTCAAGGTTGAAACCGACCAGGACGGCCTGTACGGCGTTGGCTGCGCGACCTTCACGCAGCGCCCGACGCTGGTGGCCAAAGCGGTGGAAGAATACCTCGACCCGCTGCTGCAGGGCCGCGACCCGGCCAACATCGAAGACCTCTGGCACATGATGTACGTCAATTCCTACTGGCGCAACGGCCCGGTGCTGAACAACGCGATCAGCGGCGTGGACCAGGCGCTGTGGGACATCAAGGGCAAGATCGCGAACATGCCCGTGTACGACCTGCTGGGCGGCAAAACCCGCGAGGCCGCCATGGTCTACCGCCATGCCGATGGCCGCGAGCCGCAGGAAGTGCTCGAGAACGTCATCAAGTACCAGGAAGAAGGCTACCTGGCGGTGCGCTGCCAGATGGGCGGCTACGGCGGGCGCGTGAAGGACATCACCGCCGCCACCGCAGTGCCGAGCAAGGACGCCCCGCAGGCCACCCACCGCATGAAAGGGCTTGATCGCGCCGACAGCGCCTTCCCGGGCGCCTACTACGACGCCGACGCGTACGCGCGCTCGATCCCGCCGCTGTTCGATCACATCCGCTCGAAGATCGGCTTCGACCTGTTCCTGCTGCACGACATCCACGAGCGCATTGCGCCGATCGACGCGATTCGCATGGCCAAGGAGCTGGAGCAGTACCGGCTCTTCTTCCTCGAAGACCCGCTGGCACCCGACCAGATCGAGTGGTTCCGCCGCCTGCGCCAGCAGAGCGCCACGCCAATCGCCATGGGCGAGCTGCACAACAACCCGCTCGAATGGCGCCCGCTGATTGTCGAGCAGCTGATCGACTTTGTGCGCGCCCACATCTCGCAGCTGGGCGGCCTGACGCCTGCGCGCAAGATGGCGGCGCTGTGCGAGAACTTCGGCGTGCGCACGGCATGGCACGGCCCGGGCGACACCTCGCCGGTGGGCCATGCGGTGAACCTGCACCTCGACCTGGCCTGCCACAACTTCGGCATCCAGGAAGTGATCAACTTCAGCGACGCGATCTACGAGGTCTTCCCTGGCACGCCGACGCTGGCCAATGGCTACCTGTGGGCCAACGACCAGCCCGGCCTGGGGATCGACATCGACGAGGCGGCGGCGGCGAAGTACCCGATCGAGATCAAGCCGATTGGCTGGACGCAGAGCCGCTGGCCCGACGGCACGATCTGGACGCCGTAGGGCGCGAATGCACGTATCGTGCGGTCTTGAGGTGAAAGGGTAGTGGTTGCCACAAAGGCTCAAAGACGCGAAGGGAGATAGATCTTCGAGTCTTCGAGTCTTTGTGGCAAAATCGTAGAGGAGCATGCCAATGGACACGGTGCGCGCGGCGATTGCCGCCTACATCCGCGAGCAGGCGCTGCCCATCGACAAGTACAGCCACCAGCCGCGCCTGTATGCGCTGGCGGTGCGCGTTGGTGCCGGGCAGAAGTACGACGACCAGATCTTATACGCGGCGGCGTGGCTGCACGATCTGGGCGTGTTCATTGGGCATCGCCCCGAGGAGATCGAGGCGCTGAGCCGCTGGGACAATGTGGCCTACGCCATGGAGCGCGCGCCGGCACTGCTGGCGGAATGGGATTTCCCACAGGAAAAAATTGCGGCGGTGCAGGCCGCCATCCGCGATCACCTGCCGGCGCGCGCGCCCGAAACGATTGAGGGGATCATCCTGCGCGACGCCGACATCCTTGAGCAGCTTGGCGCGGTCGGCATTCTGCGCAACGTGAGCAAGGTTGGGCGCGACACGCGCTACCCAACCTTTGCCGAGGTGCTGGCGCTGCTGCGGCGCAACCTGCACACCCTGCCCGATCAGCTGCGCCTGCCAAGCGCCCGCGCCCTGGCCGCGCCGCGCATTCAGCTGCTGCGCGATTTCCTCGACGCCGCCGACGACGAAGGCGCGGGCGCGCCGCTTTAGCGC
>LJCR01000595.1 GCA_001399705.1 Kouleothrix aurantiaca | reverse complement strand
GCAAGGTGCGCGAGGCCAAGGCCATGGCCGGCGACCGCCCGGTGCTGATCGGCAGCGGCGGCGACGAGCGCAATATTGGCGCGTTCATGGAAGTGATCGACGGCGTGATTGTAGGCTCGAGCATCAAGATCGATGGCCGCTGCGAAAACCCGGTCGAGCTTGAACGCGTGCGCCGTTTCGTAGGCGCGGCGCGTGGCTAGATGGTAGTACTTTGGTGGGGGATGGTACCGCTGAACACGGCGTTGAACACAATACTTTCGTTTTATTCATCTGCACAGCGGTGCGGCGTTCAGCAGTTTCACCGCATCAGGGAGCCAAACGGCTTTACGGGGCTTTCCGCAAGTTAAAAAGTTTGTAAGCGGAATATAGTACTTTCGCACCCGAAGCCACTGGTACCTGTGGTGCGCTCAGACCCCTACCCATGGTGCATTGAGATGCGCGCGCAGCCGTGTTATGCTTATGACATCGAAAGCCACACGCACTCATCAATACTCGCTTTTCGAAAGCTGTCGGACCGGCTTGTAACGGCCAGGCATTCTTTCACCATTGCACAACATTTCATCGTCGCCGAAGAACATTCCGAACACATTCTCGCCCATTGCAGATACATCGCAGCAATACACGGCACTCGCATCGCAGCAACAACGTCGCAGCATCGCAGCATACGTTCACTGAACATCGCAGCACACAACACAGCAGCATCGCAGCCCACTGGCCGGGCATCGCAGCAATCAACTCAGCCTAACACAGCACGGTACCTGACTGACAGCCAACCACACCCCGTCTTCGCAGGCCCTGGCATTACGCCAGGGCCGCTGTCGTTGGTGGGGCGCATTTCTCTGGTATGATACGCGCAGCGCGCCACAAGCGCAGGATTCGACAAGCTGCTGAGGAAACGTATGGCAGAAACAACCACCTATCGCTTGATCCTGGTGGGCTTCGGCTCGGCCGGGCAGGGGCTGGCCCAGATTTTACGCGACCGCGGCGGGTGGCTGCTGCGCCGCTACGGCGTCGATGTGCAGATCGTCGCGGTATGCACGCGCAATCGCGGGACAGTCTACAACCCCGATGGCCTCGACCCGGCCGCGCTGCTCGACGCCGTGGCACAGGATGGCCACCTGCTCAACCTGCCCGGCCAGCGCGACTGGACGCCCGAAGACGCGATCGACCAGGCCGACGCCGATGTGCTGGTGGAGCTGAGCACGACCGACCTTGCGACGGGCGAGCCAGCCACCAGTTTCATTCGCCTGGCGCTGGCCAACTCGCTCCATGTCATCACCGCCAACAAAGGCCCCATCGCCCTGCACCTGACGGATATTCGCCGGCTGGCGGCCGAAGCGCAGCTCTACCGCGGCTACGAAGGCACGGTGATGTCGGGCACGCCGGCGCTGCGCATGGGCTGGAGCAACCTGGCCGGCTGCGAGCTGAGCGAGATGCGCGGCATTGTGAACGGCACGACGAACTACATCCTGACCCAGATGGAGCAGGGTATGTCGTATGCCGATGCGCTGGCCGAGGCGCAGCGGCTGGGCTATGCCGAAGCCGACCCGACTGGCGATGTCGAGGGCTTTGACGCGGCGGCCAAGGCCGTGATCCTGGCGAATGTGCTGATGAATGCGCGCCTGGATCTTTCGGATGTGGAGCGCATGGGGATCACCACGCTCACGCGCGACACGATTGAGGCGGCGCGCGCCTCGGGCGACCGCTGGAAGCTGATTGCGCGCGTGTGGCGCGAGGGCGGGGCGGTGCGCGCCAGCGTGCAGCCCACGCGCCTGCCTGCCACGCACCCGCTGGCCAGCGTGAGCGGCGCGACTAACGCCATCACCTTCACCACCGACATGCTGGGCGACGTGACGCTGATCGGGCCGGGCGCGGGCGGGCTGGCAACCGGCTTTGCGGTGCTTTCCGACCTGCTGGAAATGCATATGCTGTGGGCGCGGTAGGGACGGGGAATAGGACTGGCGCAAACACTATGCACTACGATCTTGGCATCGTAGTGCGTAGTGATTCGCAAATATTCTGGCGGCGCACCCTTCGATACGGCCTGCGGCCTACTCAGATGCGCGTCTCTATTGGGTTCTCTCCCTGTTGATACAAAGTTCGGGTAAACACTTACATTTTGTCATTCTGAACGGAGCGCCAGCGGAGTGAAGAATCTCTCCTTAGCGACGTAAGAGATGCTTCGCTTCGCTCAGCATGACAATTTAGAAGTGATCATCCATATTTGGTGTGAAATCTACCGCTAGCTTATCACAAGCCTGCTGTCTCCTGTCTCCTGACTTCTGTCTCCTGCCACCTATGGCGAGCCAATCACGCGCCGGGCGATCTGCGCGGCAGCATCGCCCAGGCCGTAGAGCACATACTCGGGGTTGCCGGTGAGGGGCGAGCGCGGGCCAAGCGCCAGCTGCTGCGCGCCGGGGCCAAGCGCCTGCGCGGCGCGCTCGGGCGGCACTTTGGGGTTATCGCCATAGGCAATCAGCAGCGCGCTCGGGCCGGGCGCGGGCGTGAGTGCCGCGCCGTCGAAGCCGCCGACCGGCAGTTCGGCCGTGAGATATTGCACCATTTCGTCGGTGCTGGGGCCAGTGGGCACGTACAGGCGCGTGGCCTGCGACTGCACCGCCGGGTCGCGCGCGAGGCGCTGCGCCAGGTCGCCAATGTGCGTTTCGGCAATGTAGAACTGCTCGTAGGTGGAGGGCAGCGCCGGCCAGATGAGGAAGTAGCGCACGCCGTTCAGTGCGAGGATGCCCAGCAGCAGCGCCGGTGCGGCCCAGCGCAGTGCCCACGCAAAATGTGTGGCGCGCAGCCGTTCGAGCAGCGCAACGCCGCCGATACCCGCCAGCAGCATGCTCGGCGCGATCACCTCGACGGTGCGGACGGCGTGCGGCGCTTCGATGGCGAACATGCCGGGGACAAGCGCCACGGCGAGCCACAGGAACAACAAACGCACGCGCCGGTCGCGCCACCACACCAGCGCCAGCGCCATGCCCAGCGCAAACAACAAGCCGGTTGGCAGGTCGAGCTGCGGCGCATCGGGCAGGTTGTGCCGGCCGATATGGTCGCCGCGCTCCAGCCAGATGCCCAGGTGCAGCGCGAGGTTTTCTTCCAGCCGGCCCAATGGCGCGCGGATCTCCAGCGAATCGGGGTTGAACACCGAGGTTTGCCCAACCCGGCGGCTGAAACTGTCGCGATTCTCAATCGCGTAGCGCGCCATTGGGC
>LJCR01000594.1 GCA_001399705.1 Kouleothrix aurantiaca | reverse complement strand
GTGGGCGACGCGGGCGGCTTCACCTACAAGCAGAGCCGCCGCGAGAACGCCACGATCGCCCGGGCGGTGGCGCATGTGCTCGGGCACAGTGGCACGCCCTACACGCTGCGCCCGTTTTCGCCGCTGGGCTACGACGAGCGCCAGTACTGCTCGCCCGGCTTTGATCTGCCGATGGGCTGTTTCATGCGCACGCCCAACGGCGCGTATCCCGAATACCACAGCTCGGCCGACAACCTCGACCTGGTGCGGCCCGAGGCGCTGGCCGGGTCGCTGGTGGCGCTGCGCCAGGTGATGGACGTGCTTGAGCACGACGACGTTTTCGTGAGCCAGAACCCGAAGTGCGAGCCGCAGCTCGGGCGGCGGGGGTTGTACGCGGCAGTGGGCGGCCTGGCGACGGTGCCAAACTATCAGCAGGCGATCATGTGGGTTCTGAACCTTGCCGATGGCCAGCACACCCTGTTGGAGATGGCGGAACGCGCCGCGATGCCATTTTCCACACTCCATGCGGCGGCGCTCCACCTTGAAACCCACGGATTAGTAGCGCGGGCGCCCATTGAGCCGTTGGGTTGACAGCATATTGTCTGGAGGGAGAGCTATGAAAGTTGTGCTTTTTTGCGGCGGAATGGGCATGCGGCTGCGCGAGTATTCCGACCTGCCGAAACCGCTGGTTGCCGTTGGCAAGCACCCGATCCTGTGGCATTTGATGCAGTATTACACATTTTATGGCCACCGTGAGTTTATTTTGTGCCTGGGCTACAAAGCCGAAGAGTTTGCCGAATACTTTCTGCACTGCGGCGCGCGCATCACGGGCGACACCATGCTTGCGCCAACCATGCGCCGCCTGCAGCTGGTTTTCGCGAGCGGGCTGCAGTGGGACATTACCCTGGCCGACACCGGCCTCCATGCGAATATCGGGCAGCGCCTGAAGGCGGTTGAGCCGCTGCTGCGCAAAGAGGACGTGTTTCTGGCCAATTATGCCGACGGTCTAACCGATTTACCGCTGCCGCAGGTCATCGACTACTTCAACCGCAAGAACGTCGTTGCGGCGTTTGTGGCCGTGCACCCCGCGCAAACGTTCCATGTCATCGCGGCGGGCGCAGATGGGTTTGTGCAGAACCTTCACGACGTGCACGAAAGCGACCTGTGGGTGAATGGCGGCTACTTCGTGTTTCGGCGCTCGATCTTTTCCTATATCGAGGCGGGCGAAGAGCTGATTATTGAGCCGTTCCGCCGCCTGATCGCCGAGCGCAAGCTGGCAACCTACAAGTACGGCGGCTTCTGGGCCTGTATGGATACCTTCAAGGAAAAGCAGCAGCTCGACGAGCTGTGCGCGAAAAGCGCCGGCCCGTGGGAAGCCTGGGAGCAGGTGCGGGAGCTTGGCGCGCTTGAAACGCCAGTGCTTGCGCGGCCCGTCGCCGCCTGCTCGTAGCGAGTTCGCGCAATGATTGGAACGTCCACGTTTCAGCGCATCACGGGCTACTGGCGGCGGCTGACCAGCGGCTCGGTCAACCGGCGCATTTTCGGCTCGATCATGACCGTTGGTGTGTTCACTATCGGCGTGAAGGCTATTTCATTTGCGAAAGAGCTGATCGTCGCGCAGGCGTTTGGCACCGGCGACGCGCTCGATGCCTTTCTGGTGGCCTTTGGGCTGACGAACTACCTTGCCGCGGTGGTGGCGATGCCCTTTGGCAGCGCGATGCTGCCCTCGTTTGTGCGCGAGCGCGAGCAGGCCGGCGAAGAAGCCGCCCAGCGCCTGCTTGCCACGGTGGTGCTGCTGGTGCTGGCGCTGGTGGGCGGCGCGGTGCTGTTTGGCGAAGCGCTGCTGACGCAATTCTACGCGGTGGTGTTTAGCCCGCTCTTCTGGCTTTACCATGTGCGGGAATCGTTTGGTTTCGGCATGATCAGCTATGCCGTGCTGGTGGGCTACTGGCGCGGCCACAGCCGCGAAAGCCTGATCGACAGCCTGCTGCTTTCGGGCACGCGCGCGCGCCTGCAAGCCGAGTATATCGAAGCGATGGACGCGCTGGTGGATGCCCTGGCGCATGGTGACCGCCCAACGCCCGAGCTGCGCGCCATGCTCCGCGAGCGCGCTGGCCTTGCCGAAGGGCAGGTGCAGGTGTTCGAGCGGGCCGCGCGCGCGATTGCCGACGAGCGCCGCCAGCGCAAGCAGCTTGAAGAGCTGAACGCGGCACTGCGCCAGCTGGAGATGCACAAAACCCAGCTCACGCAGATGGTTGTGCACGACCTGAAGAACCCGCTCACCGCGCTGATCGCCTACCTCGAGGTGCTGAGCATCAGCGCGCTTTCGCAAGATCAGCACGAGCTGCTGACGGGCGCACTGCGCAGCAGCCGCAATCTTTCGGCGCTGATTGGCGACCTGCTCGACATTGCGCGGCTGGAGGAAGGGCAGCTTGAGCTGGAGATGAGCACCTTTGCGGTGCACGACCTGCTGCGTGAGTGCGTTGATTCAATGGACATCTGGCTCCAGCAGGAGCATAAGAGCATTGAGGTGCACGCGCCAACCGCGACTCTGCTGCTCGACGCCGACTTGCGGCTGCTGCGGCGCGTGCTGGCGAACCTGCTTTCGAACGCGATCAAGCACACGCCGCCCGGCACACACATCCGCCTGAGCGCGGAAATTGTGCCGGCCACCGCAGATCAGCAGGCTATGGTGGCAATCATGGTGGCCGACGACGGGCCAGGCATTCCGCCCGAGCGGCTGGGCCGCATTTTCGACCGCTTTGGCAGCTTTGCCGAGCCGAAAAACGGCACCCGCCAGGGCAGCACTGGCCTGGGGCTAACGCTGTGCCGGCTGGTGGCCGAGGCCCACGGCGGCGCAGTGACGGTCAGCAGCAGTGTGGGCGAGGGCGCGACCTTCCGCGTGCTGCTGCCCAGCCTCGAATTGCCGGCTTGAACCAATACCTTTGAAAGGCAGCCAGGAGCATCACACCACGAAGGCATGAACACACGAAGAGGTTCAGGGCATTCAAATCTTGTCAGCTTCGGGTCTTTGTGGCGATTCGAAAGACACCAAATTACCAAGATGCGAGCGCATTCTACAGCATTCGTCACAATGGATGAGCCGTCAATCTTGTACGCGATAGCTTTCTGATGCCTTAGTGCTGCTGCCGACTGGCTTCTGCTAACTGCCGACTGCTCTAAAGTCCTCCGTGCCTCTGTGTCTCTGTGGTGAACCTTCCGAATAGTATTGGGCTTTAAAT
>LJCR01000593.1 GCA_001399705.1 Kouleothrix aurantiaca | reverse complement strand
GCCGCCGTACATCGAGGCGCCGGCCAGCAGCGTCACGACGGTGGCCAGCACGCCCTTGCCGACCGTGTAGGGGGCGGCTTCTTCGCCCAGCACCGGGTGCAGGAAGGTTTCGAGCCAATGGAGGCCCGGCAGGTTCATCACGCCGGCAATCGCCGCGCCAATGCCCAGGATGATCAGCACGTTCTTCATGCTGCCGGTGCTCTCGTGGGCGTGCGCGGCGTGGTCGTCGCGCGGCTTGCCCCAGAACACCAGCGCCACCTGGCGGCCCATGTAGAAGGCCGTCATCAGCGAGGCGAGGATCAGGATCACGCCGGCCCCTGGGTTGCCCACATCAAAGGCGTGGGCAATGATCTCGTCCTTGCTCCAGAAGCCAGCGAAGGGGAAAATGCCCGCCAGCGCCAGCGCGCCGACCATATAGGTCCAGAAGGTGGTTGGCATGCGCGTGCGCAGGCCGCCCATGCGGCGCATGTCCTGCGTTTCGTGCGTGCCGTGGATGATCGAGGCCGAGCCAAGGAACAGAAGCGCCTTGAACACGCCGTGCGTGAGCAGGTGGAACATGCCGGCGACATACGCGCCCATGCCCACTGCCGCGACCATATAGCCCAGCTGCGAGACGGTGGAATACGCCAGCACGCGCTTGATATCCCACTGCGTCACCGCCGCCGCCGCCGCCAGCAGGGCAGTCAGCACGCCAATGCCCGCCACCCAGCCGTTCACGCCATTGCTGGCCTCGAACAGTGTGTGGTTGCGCGCGATCAGGTAGACGCCCGAGGTCACCATGGTGGCGGCGTGGATGAGCGCCGAAACCGGGGTGGGGCCGGCCATCGCGTCGGGCAGCCAGACAAACAGCGGAACCTGCGCCGATTTACCGGTCACGCCGATCAGCATCAGCAGGGTAATCAGCGTCACCATGCTCATCGCGCCGAAGATGCCGACATTCACCACCTGCGAGCGCGCTTGCTCCGCGCCCTCAAGGTAGCCGCCAATGCCGCTGCCCTGGCCGTAGAAGGTCAGCGTGCCAAAGGTGGCGAAAATCGCCATCATGGCCAGCAGCATGCCGGCGTCGCCAACGCGGTTGGCAACAAACGCCTTCACCGCCGCTTCCGACGGCACAATGCCGGGCGGCACGCTCTTGCGGTCGAACCAGTGGCTGATCAGCAGGAACGAGCACAGGCCCACGCCTTCCCAGCCGAGGAACAGCAGCAGCATGTTGTCGCCCATGATCAGGAAGAGCATGGCGACAATAAACAGGTTCAGGTAGGCGAAGTAGCGGACTGGGCGGGCATCGCCGTGCATGTAGCCAATCGAGAAGAAGTGAATCAGGCCACCCACGCCCGTCACCAGCAGCGCCATCACCGCCGTGAGCTGGTCGAACAGAAAGCCGAACGGCACGCGGAACGAGCCAATCGTCATCCATTCCCACAGCACAAAGTCGATATGCTGCGACGCGCCTTCGGCGCCTTCCGCGCCGCCGCCCTGCAGCGACTGCAGCACCACAATCGAGGCGATCGTGGCGATGAATGAAAGGGCGACCATGGCGCTCGCCAGCAGCCCGGCCTGGCGCTCGTTGCGGATCACAAAGGTGTTCAGCAAAAAGCCCAGAAACGGGAACAGCGGGATGAGCACGACAATCCAGGTCAGGTCAGACATCTGCGTTCCTCGACAATACCGACCACTAAGCCCCGCCACCCGGCCGCACATGTTGCGGTCGTTGGCCGTCGGCGTCGGTCGTCATTACCCTTTGAGCGTATTAATCTCGTCGATATCGGTGGTGCGCTTGGAGCGGAAGATCGTCACCAGCAGCGCCAGGCCCACGGCCACTTCGGCGGCGGCGACAGTGATCACGAAAAACACCAGGATCTGGCCATTCGCCGACTGCCAGCGCTGCGCAAACGCCACCAGCGCGAGGTTGGCCGAGTTGAGCATCATCTCAACCGACATGAACACGATCAGCGCATTGCGGCGGGTTAGTACGCCCACCACGCCAAGCGTGAACAGCACCGCGCTGAGCAGCACATAGTAGCTGATAGGAACCATTGCTCTCTCCCGAACGTTGCTTGCCGGCTCGTACAGCGCGGCTGAAATTCGCTTCTGCTTACGACGACCGACGACCGACTACTGACGACGAGTGCGTGGTCGGTTGTCCGTAGTCCGTGCTCGTTCGACAACCGGCATCGGATTTGCGCAAGGTTGTACTAGGGCTTCGGATTCTCGACCTGGTGCTGATGCAGCACCACTACGCCCACCAGCGCCGCCAGCAGGATCACCGAGGTGATCTCGAACGGCAGCAGGTAGGTGCTGAACAGTGCTTCGCCAATCTTCACCGGCGTGGCGAAATCGGCCACCTGGTTCGCGGCATCGGCCAGCGAGGTGTTGGCGCGCGCAAAGAAGACGTACAGCGCCTCGCCCAGCAGCAGCGCGGCCATCAGCAGCGCCAGCGGCCGCTGCCAGCCCAGCCGATCCTGCTCGTCTTCGGCGCGCTCGGCGCCCAGCAGCATCACCACAAACAGGAACAGCACGATGATCGCGCCGGCATAAACGATTAGCTGCACCGCAAACAGGAAGGGCGCGTTCAGCAGCAGGTACAGCACCGCAATCGAGCTGAAGTTCAGCAGCATAAACAGCGCGCTGTGCACCGCGTTGCGGCTCAGCAGCATCGCCACCGCGCCAATAATCGCAACCAGCGCCGTGATGACAAAGACAACGAATTCCATACGTTCTCCAAGTTTTGAGTGTTGAGTGTTGAGTTATGAGTTGAGCAACTCACAATTCAGCATTCAACACTCAGCACTTACAAATCGATCTGGGCGGGCGGGCTTGGCCGGCGGTTGAGCTGCTGCAAAATCGGCGGGATCTCGCCATGGCCCTTGTCGGCCGGCACCAGGAGCATGTCCTTGGTATAGATCGACGATTTGCGGTCGTAGAACGACAGCTCATACTGGTGCTCAAGCACAATCGCGTTGGTTGGGCAGGCATCTTCGCAGTAGCCGCAGAAGATGCAGCGCAGCATGTTGATCTCATACGTAGCGGCGAAACGCTCGCCCGGCGAGTTCGGCTGCTCGGGATTATTTTCGGCCGGCACCACCAGGATCGCGTCGGCCGGGCATGCCGCCGCGCACAGCGCGCAGCCGATGCAGCGCTCCATGCCGTTCTCAAAGCGCTTCAGCTCGTGGCGGCCACGGAAGCGCTCGCGCACCGGGCGCTTGACTTCCGGGTACTGCAC
>LJCR01000592.1 GCA_001399705.1 Kouleothrix aurantiaca | reverse complement strand
GCTGGCAAACCTTTCAGAGCACGGCGCGCGGTTTCTCGGCGCGCTACCCGGCTGGCTGGAGCGTGGCGGAGGGCGATGCCACCACCAGCTTCGCCGCACCCGGCAGCGACGCGCAGATTGTGGTGCGCACCGCGCCCGGCATGATCGAGCCGGGCCAGCCACACGACCTGCCCTCCAACGCGCGCTGCCGCACAGTTGCGGTGGGCGCGGCCGCCGGCACGCGCTGTGGCGACACTGTCACCATCACCCGCTCGCCCGCCGCCGATGGCAGCACCACCCTGGTGACGATCAGCGCCACGCCCGGCGTCGACGCCGCGACGTTTGAGGCTTTCTTGCAAGGCGTTACGTTCGCCTAGCGCTGAAACATTTTCAAGCACAAACAACGAGCGACCACTGCGCATCGTCAGTGGTCGCTCGTTGCCGTTGTTCGTTGGGGTTGTGGGCCTACCAGGCGCGCAAACCCGGCGAAACAAAGGCCGGATTGCTCAGGTAGGTCACCAGGAACGGCCCATACGAGATCAGGATGAGCGCGATGGCAAAGCCAACCCACGCGCCCACCCGGTCGGTGAAGATCAGCGCGCCCTTTTCGGCCGGCACGATCACCTCGGTGACGGGCATGGTCGTCGTTTCGTCGCGCTCGCGCGAGAAGAACAGCGTGCCGATCAGCACCACAAAGAAGCATATGCCGCCCAGAAACATCAGCGTGCCGCCGATCGCCTGCAGCAGGTTGGGGAAATCCCAATCGGGCAGGTGGTAGGCCGCTGCCGAGGCGTAGAAGCGGCGCGGCTCGCCGGCAATGCCCGCCTGGCTCATGCCGCGCGACATAATCGCCACGCCCACGGCCCACAGCCACACATTCGCCTGCGCCACGCGGTAGCCCCACAGCTTGCGGCCCGTCAGCGCGGGCAGCAGCCAGTAGGTAATGCCCATGATCGAGAGCGTGACCGCGGTGCCGACGGTAAGGTGGAAGTGGCCCGGCACGAACGACGTGTTGTGCACGATCTGGTTCACATTGTAGCTGGCGTTCACCAGGCCGCTGATGCCGCCGGCCATAAACGCCAGGCCGCCCACCAGCTGCGCCGCCACGCTTGGGTCGCCCCAGGGCAGCTTGAAGATCCAGGCGAGCATACCCTTGCCACCGCGCGCGCGGCCGGCGTTTTCCAGCGCCGCGATCACGCTAAACGCCGTGATCACGCTTGGGAAGAACACCGCAAAGGTCAGAATAGCCTGAATGTACTTGTACACCACTGGCACGCCCGGGTCGGTGTACTGGTGGTGCAGGCCCACCGGGATCGAAAGCACCAGGAAGAGCAGAAACACCAGGCGGGCCAGCGGGTCGCTGTGCAGCTTGCCGCCAGCCTGCTTGGGCAGCATGGTGTACCACGAAATGTACACCGGCAGCAGCCAGAAGTATACAATTGCGTGGCCGCTCAGCCAGAAGAACGTGCGCGACAGCTCAGGGTCGATGTTCGCAACCAGGCCCAGCGTCCACGGCAGGATCAGCACCAGCACCTCGGTGGCAACGCCCACCGAGCAGAGCACCCACATCAGGTAGGTGACCAGCGACATAAAGGCCTGCAGCGGCACGCGCTGGCCGGGGTGGTCGGCGCGCCAGCTGCGCACCGTCAGGGCGATGTTCGCCAGCGTGCACCAGGTGCTCACCACCACCAGCGCCAGGCCCAGGTAGAAGAACCAGGTTGCCTTCAGCGGCGGGTAGAAGGTAAAAAGCACGGTGGCCGAGTTGCCCAGAATGGCGACGCCAGCCAGCAGCACGCCTACCAGCATCAGCCAGAACTGCGCCTGCGTCAGCGCGTGCACCGCCATCGGGCGCTCGAGCGAGCGGCTGGTGACATAGGTGAGAAAGCCGGCGTTGAAGGCAAAGGTAAACACCAGCACATTCAGCACGCCGTGGAGCGTAAGCCCCTGCCAGTAGCTTTGCAGCCCAACGCTGCTGTACACATCGATATTCGCCCGGTCGATGGCCTGGAACAGGCCCATTAAGATCCCCACAAACAGCGCGGCAAACCCCAGGTAAATTTGCCAGCGCACAAGGCGGTCGTCGCGAGCATACATGCGCAGCTTCTCCTTAGGCTACAGTGATCTTGCCGAACATCACGTGGTGCGCGATGCCGCAATACTCGTGGCAGATATACAGGTACTCGCCGGGCTTGTCGAACTTCACCGTCACCGACGACACCTGGCCCGGGATGATCATGACATTGGCGCGCTTGCCAGGAATCTCAAAGCCGTGAATGATGTCTTTCGAGGTGATCTTGAAGGTCACGGTTGCGCCGGCGGGAACTTCGAGCTTGGCCGGCAGAAAGGCCCAGGTCTGCGCAGTCAGCACCGCCTCGTACTGGCCCGGTGCAATCTCGCGCAATTCCGGTTTGTCGAAGGGTGGCGTTTGCGCCAGCGTGGCCGGGTCGACGCGCCCGCCCGGGGCGGGCAGCTGCAAACCCCAGACAAACGCGCTCACCGACACGG
Organism: Kouleothrix aurantiaca; assembly: GCA_001399705.1. Lineage (GTDB taxonomy): Bacteria > Chloroflexota > Chloroflexia > Chloroflexales > Roseiflexaceae > Kouleothrix > Kouleothrix aurantiaca. Next base: position 741 of record LJCR01000592.1, on the reverse strand, counting down.
TGATAAAGAAGGCCACAACCATGGCCCCGGCGGCCCACAGGAAATAGCGTTCCAGGCGCTCGATAGGCATCGCTTAGCTCCGTTCTAGCATTACAAGAAACATCGAGCCCCACAGCACGATAATCAGTACCAGGTACAGCAGCAGAATGAGCAGGGTTCCGCGTGGCTGTGCTTCTTCATGCTGCGCGTCGGTGGTGTCGGGCTGGTGCGTACGGGTGGCGTGCTGGCTTGTTCGGGCCATGATTCCTCCTTCGGCGTATTTCAGCGCGGGTAACAAACAAACAGGTGCGCGGCTTCGTAGACGTAGCGCTGGGCTCCGTGGCTGTTGCGCGCTTCGTCGGCGATCAGCCGCACATCTCGCAGGATGGTGTCGAGATCTGGCTTTGCTGTGCGGTATTCGGCGCGAATGGTGTTTTCATCATCGACAAGGACGAACACGGGGTCGAATGCGTAGCTGCCGTCGGGCTGGGCCTGGTAGTAGGTGCGAAACCCTGCGCCGATCAGCGTTTTTAGCTCGGCAGGCGTGCCGGTGGCAAAGCGCCAGCGCTGTGGGTCGGCCCCGATCTGTCGGGCGTAGGTGTCGAGGGCGGCCGGCGTGTCGCGCGCCGGGTCGAACGAGATGGTAACGAGGGTAACGGGCGGCAGGCCGCTGGTGGCGGCGAGCCGATCTTGCAGGGCGCGCAGCACGGCGCTGCTTTGCGGGCAGTTCGCCGAGCAGTTCGTGTAGGTGACGGTATACAG
>LJCR01000591.1 GCA_001399705.1 Kouleothrix aurantiaca | reverse complement strand
TGTTGGTTGGCGTGCTTGTGGGCGTGTTCGTGGGCGTGTTGGTTGGCGTGCTTGTGGGCGTGTTCGTGGCTGTCGGGGTTGGCGCAGCAACGGTGTGCGCCGCCCCGGCCGAGGTGCTGCCGCTGAAGTTCGCGTCTCCGGCGTAGGTGGCCGTCAGGGTGCGCGCGCCAACCGTGCTGAGCGTGATGCTGCACGTGCCCGCGGCCACAGTTGCCGTGCAGCTATTCACGCCATCGCTCACGGTGACATTGCCGGTGGGCGTGCCCGCGCCGGGCGCGCTCGCGCTGACACTGTAGTTCACAGTGACGGCCTGGCCAGGAACGGACGGATCGGGCGTGTCGGCGGTGATGCCTGTGCTGGTGCTGGCTTTGTTCACGGCAATCGTCAGGACGTTGGAGCCGCTGGCAGTGCCGTCGTTGTCGACCTTGGCGATGATCTTGTTGCCGGCCGACACGGCCTGGGCCTGGTAGCTGCCGGCCGCAGTGCCGCTGATCTGAATCGTGCTTTGCTGCCCGGAAAGGGTTCCGCCTACCGTGCTCCATGTCACCGGCAAGCCAAGCACGGTGGCCAGGTTCGACAGCGACACCGCGCCGCCATTCGAGTCGGTCAGGAAGCTGGCGGTCACGCCCGTTGCCTGCCCTACCACCAGCGGCGCAGCGGCGGCAGTGGTGGCGACGCGCAGCCACGGCGTGAAGTTGAGCGTGCCGGTGCCCAGCGGGCTTGCGCTCCCCGCTGCCGGGTCGAGCTTGGCGGTGTCGCAGGGCGCGGCGCTGGGGCCGGTGCTGCAGCCCCACCAGTTGCTGGTGGCGCTCACCTGGGTTCCGCTTTGGTTATTCATCCCAACACCCGAGCTGTTGCCCGCGATATTGTTGCGTGTTACCGTGTGGCCGGCCCCGCCCGCCACCACGACGCCGGTCACGCCATGAATATTCAGGCCTTTGACGGTCACCGCGCCGCCATTCAGGGTGAGTGGCGTGCCGCCTGGAGCGGCCAGCGTCGGCACGCCTTCATTTTGCGCCTGCACGGTCAGGTCGCGCGCGATCGTGACGGTTTCGGTGTAGGTGCCATTCGCGAGCCACAGCCAGCCGCCAGTTTCGGCCAGATCAACACCTTCCTGCACCTTTGCGCCGGGCTGAACCGTGACGGTGCTGGCATTGACGGATGTGGCGCTCACCGGTGTGCTCTTAAGCGTGACGCTGGCGATGGTCGAGCTTGATGCGCTGCGCAGATTGGTGGGGACATCGATCGTCACGGCTTCGTTGTAGACGCCTGGGTCGAGAATAGTGATAATGCCGCCGGCTGCAGGCAACATTGACTCAGCGTGGCCAACGGTGCGGAATGGCAGTGCCTGTGAGCCTGTGTTCGCATCGCTGCCGAGCGTCTGGTCGACGAAGAACTCGCGCGATGCGCTAAAGCTGGCATCGAACGCCAGCATTGGGCTCGTCATGGTCGAGGTGCCGTGGCGGCGCACACTAATCAGGTAGGGCGTGCTGGTAGCAACTTGAAGCGTCAGCTCCGAGCGCCGATTGCCGGCAATGGCGTCGTCGTTGCAGCCAACGCTATTGGCGGGTGTCGGCGAGGATTTCCACACTTCAATGACGGTGTCGTAGTTGGTGTTGCTATCCATGGTCTGGAGCGTCAGCCAGCCCGCGCTGGGCGGAGTGAAGCTGTACCAGACGCTGTAAGTATTTGTTGGGTTTGCCGGGTAGCTGCCGCAGGCGCTTAATCCGTCAGTTTCAACAGCGTCGCGGGTAAAGGTTGATACGCTGGTTGCGGCATCGGAGAATGTGAATGGGTTGGCAGAAAGCGCTGGCGTCAGGTCGTACGCGCTGCCGTACGCGTCAGTGACGGTCGCATATGCCGCTGGAACAAGGACCATATGCAACAGCAGCGCCAACCCCACAACAATCGCAGGCACGCGTAACTGCCGGCGTGCGGCAAAAGATTGGTTCATGGAGAAACTCCTATACCGAAAGAAATGTGCTACAACAGCGGGGTCAAGGAGCGAGCAGCCGTAAACAGTATCCGGCGCGTGGCGGCCCAATCGCGCCGCTACTGTCGCATATCTGCGAGGTGTTGTGGTACTCAGAACCTCAACAAATTATGGACGAGTTTGCATCATCCGGATGTGCCTGGTAATTGTGCTTCCAACATAGAAATCTGCAACCTGGGCTATAATGCGCAGACGACAGTTGGTGGTAAGCGGCCAGGTGTGCCCGGGCGACCGTTCGGCACGCTGGCTGCGGCGAATAGGAAAGTATATGCAGGCATTTGCTGAACACCCCGGAACGTATGGCCACGCTGCCATGATTGAGCCAATGCCGGTTTCATCAGTACCCACGCTCTCTGTAGTCATTCCGGTTTTGAATGAGGCCGAAAACCTGCCCATCCTGGCCGAGCGCCTGACACGCGCGCTCGACGAGCTGGGGCGCAGCTACGAAATTATTGTGATCGACGACGGCAGCCGCGACGCGAGCTTTGCGATTTTGCGTGACCTGATGCGCGACAATCCGCACCTGCGCGTGGTGCGCCTGCGCCGCAACTTCGGCCAGACGGCCGCCTTCTCGGCCGGGTTCGACCGGGCGCGCGGCGACGTGGTGGTGACGCTCGACGCCGATTTGCAGAACGACCCAGCCGATATTGGCGCGCTGCTGGCGAAAATCGACGAGGGCTACGACGTGGTGAGCGGCTGGCGCGCGAATCGCCAGGATCCGTTCATCAACCGGCGGCTGCCCTCGATCATTGCCAACTGGATCATTTCGCGGGTGACGGGCGTGCGCCTGCACGATTTCGGCTGCTCGCTGAAAGCCTACCGCGCCGATGTGCTTGGCGGCATTCGCCTGTATGGCGAGCTGCACCGCTTCATCCCGGCGATCGCAAGCTGGCAGGGCGTGGCCGTGACTGAGCTGCCCGTGCACCACGCGCCGCGCCAGTTCGGCAAGTCGAAATATGGCATTGGGCGCACCTTCCGCGTCATCCTCGACCTGATCACGATTCGCTTCCTGCTGAGCTACGGCACGCGCCCGATGCAGATTTTCGGCCTGCTAGGCCTGATCATCGGTGGTCTGGGCACGCTGGTTGGTGTGTATCTGACCTACACCAAGCTGTTCTACGGCGAGTCGATCGGCAACCGGCCGCTGCTGCTGCTGGCGGTGCTGCTGATTGTGGTGGGCATGCAGCTGATCAGCATGGGCCTGATCGGTGAGCTGGTGGTGCGAACCTACTACG
>LJCR01000590.1 GCA_001399705.1 Kouleothrix aurantiaca | reverse complement strand
GGGCTTGTTGCCGCTCTTGCGGAAGTTCTCGACCACGCGCAGGCGCTTGGTGGCCTTTTTGCGGCGCTGGCCCTGCGTTGTCTGCACTTCGACCTGCAGATCCTCGCCCAGCTTCTCAAGGTCGACGGTGCGCACAATCAGGTCGCGAATCGCGCCCGCGCCCATGTCGGCCTTGAACACGCCCGGCGCGATCTCGCGCAGCGTGCGGTACTCGGTCTCGGTCAGGATGCGGCGCATCTTGAGGCCATCGACCAGTTCCAGCTTCTCTTTTTCTTCGCGCACCAGCGTGTCGAGCTCGCGCTGCAGGCGCTCCTGCAGGCGCTCGCGCTCCTGGGTGGCCTCGTACTCCTTGCGCTCGCGCTCGGCATCGGTCAGCAGCTCAGCGTCCGACATGTCGCGCTGGCGGCGGGCCTCGATGCCGTCAAGCTCCTGATCGAGCAGCTCTTCCAGCTGGTCAACCACCTTCTCGGTGATGACTTCGCCTTCCTCAACCAGTGTCACGCCGCGGAAGGTAATATCTTCCTCGGCCGTCTCGCCGGCCTTGTCTTCCAGGTCGGCGCGCAGCGTCTCGGCATCCGAGGTCAGGGTTTCGCGCTGGGTCTTGTAGTCTTCCTCGATGCGGCGCTGGGTGCTAACCTGCGCGGTTTCCATGCCGCCCAGGTCCTGCGTCAGCTGCGACGAAAGCTCGATGCGCTTGCCCTCGGCCTCGCCCTGGATCTTCTCGCGCTTGGAAGCAAAGTCGGCCTGCATCACCTCGCGCAAGCCCGCACGTGCCTCTTCATCGACTGTAGTGATGATGTACGACGCGAAGTACAGCACGCGCTCAAGGTTGCGCGGCGAAATGTCGAGCAGCAGGCCCAGGCGGCTCGGCGTGCCCTTCACAAACCAGATATGCGACACCGGCGATGCCAGCGCAATGTGGCCCATGCGGTCGCGGCGCACTTTCGCGCGCGTAACCTCAACGCCACACTTGTCGCAGATCACGCCCTTGTAGCGCACGCGCTTGTATTTGCCGCAGTAGCACTCCCAGTCCTTCTGCGGGCCGAAAATACGCTCGCAGAACAGGCCGTCGCGCTCGGGCTTAAGGGTACGGTAGTTAATAGTTTCCGGCTTGGTCACCTCGCCGTGCGACCAGCCGAGAATATCTTCAGGCGACGCCAGGCTGATCCGGATCGCATTGAAGTCGTTGATCTCGAGCATTCTTCTCTCCAGTTTTGAGTTTTGAATGCTGAGTATTGAGTTGACCGAAGCGCAACCCAACACTCAACACGCAAAACTGTGCACTCAAAACTTAAAACTCGCCCCGCTCCATACCCGACAGGTTGATGCCGTCGAGCGCCGCCATATCGCTATCGACGTCGTCGTTCAGCTCCACGGGCTTCTCATCGGCCGACAGCACCTCGACCGAGAGGCCGAGCGACTGAAGCTCTTTGATCAGCACCTTGAACGACTCGGGCACGCCGGCCTCCTGGATCGGGTCGCCCTTCACAATCGCTTCGTAGGTCTTCACGCGGCCGACCACATCGTCGGATTTCACGGTCAGCATTTCCTGAAGAATATAGGCCGCGCCGTAGGCTTCCAGCGCCCACACTTCCATCTCGCCAAAGCGCTGGCCACCGAACTGCGCCTTGCCACCGAGCGGCTGCTGCGTCACAAGGCTGTATGGGCCAGTCGACCGGGCGTGGATCTTGTCCTCGACCAGGTGGGCGAGCTTGAGCATGTAGATATAGCCCACGGTGACCGGGTGATCGAACGCCATGCCGGTGCGCCCGTCGTACAGCGTAATCTTGCCGTCGCTGGGCAGGCCCGACTGCGAGAGCATGTCGTGGATCTGGTTCTCGTGCGCGCCGTCGAACACTGGCGTTGCCACGCGGAAGCCGAGTTTGGCCGCCGCCCAGCCCAGGTGCGTCTCGAGGATCTGGCCAATGTTCATACGGCTCGGCACACCGATCGGGTTCAGGATGATATCGACGGGCGTGCCATCCGGCAGGAACGGCATGTCCTCGATTGGCAGCACGCGGCTGACCACACCCTTGTTGCCGTGGCGGCCGGCCATCTTGTCGCCGGCGCTGATCTTGCGCTTCTGGCACAGCAGCACGCGCACGGTCTGGTTCACGCCCACCGGCAGCTCGACATCGTCGTCACGCGAGAAGACCTTGACGTCGATAACCTTGCCGCGCACGCCGTTCGGCACACGCAGCGAGCTGTCTTTCACCTCACGCGCCTTCTCACCGAAGATCGCGCGCAGCAGGCGCTCTTCCGCCGTCAGGTCGGTCTCGCCCTTTGGCGTGATCTTGCCAACCAGAATGTCGTTCGGGTTGACCTCGGCGCCGACGTAGATGATGCCGCGGTCGTCCAGATTGCGCAGGCTGTCCTGGCCGACGTTCGGGATGTCGCGGGTGATCTCTTCCGGCCCAAGCTTGGTATCACGCGCCTCGACCTCGTGCTTCTCGATATGGATCGAGGTGAAGATATCTTCGCGCACCAGGCGCTCGCTCACCAGGATCGCGTCTTCGAAGTTGCCGCCCTCCCACGGAAGGAACGACACAAGCACGTTCTGGCCGAGCGCCAGCTCGCCATTATCGGTCGACGAGCTGTCGGCGATGATCTCGCTCCGGCGCACCCGCTGGCCGCGCAGCACGCTCGGGCGCTGGTTGATGCAGGTGTCCTGGTTCGAGCGCATGAACTTGCGCAAGCGGTACTCGCGCTGCTCGCCGTCGTCTTCCAGCACAATAATATGGTCGCCGGTGGCCGAAAGCACAATGCCGTCTTTCTTCGCCACCACCACCTGGCCCGAGTCGCGCGCCGCCAGATACTCCATGCCCGTGCCGACAATCGGCGCATCGGGGCGGAGCAGCGGCACCGCCTGGCGCTGCATGTTCGAACCCATCAGCGCGCGGTTGGCGTCGTCGTGCTCAAGGAAGGGGATGAGCGCTGTTGAAACGCTGACCACCTGCTTAGGCGACACATCCATGTAGTCCACGCGGTCGATCGGCTCGCTGACGAACTCGCCATTGCCGAAGCGGCAGGCGATCATGCCCTCGATGAAGCGGTTGAACTCGTCGAGCGGGGCGTTTGCCTGCGCAACAACGTACTTTTCTTCTTCATCGGCCGAAAGATAATCGACTTCCTGCGAGACGATCGGGCGAATCTTGATCGCCTTGAGCGGCGTGCCGGAAATCTGCTCGGCCAGCGCGCGGTTGATCTCCTGCCCGGCTTCGGCGATCAC
>LJCR01000059.1 GCA_001399705.1 Kouleothrix aurantiaca | reverse complement strand
GGATTCAGCAGTGCCGTCGGCGCGGCGCATAGCTTTGACCGATACCAGGGCATAAATTACCCGGCCGTTTTTATGCAGAAAGCGTTTGTCGCGCGAAAAGCTGTCGATTTCGCCGCCGAGCACACGCTGAAGCTGAACAATATCGTCGGGCAGGTCGTCGGGATGCGTTAGGGAGGACCATTCCCTTTGCAAAAGCTCCTCGCGCGCGTAGCCAAGAATAGTGCAGAGCTGGTTGTTTACATTGAGAAAATACCTGCTTGGCGACGCGATCGCCATTCCAACCACCCCCAGCTCGAAGTAGTTGCGGAAGCGTTCTTCCGAGCGCTGCAGTTGTGCTTCCGCCCGCTTGCGCTCGGTGATGTCGCGATTAATGCCAACCGCACCAGTGATCTTGCCGGCACGGTTGGTTACCGGGCGCACACTGCTCAGGATCGTAAGGCGCGTGCCGTCGCGATGCGGCTGGATGACCTCGCCCTGCCAATACCCTTGGGCGGACAGAAGGGCGAGCGACTGATTGGCGTCGCTGTCGAGGTATTCGGTGCGCAGAATCTCGTGCAGCGACTTGCCGATGACCTCGCGAGCGGGCCAGCCATAGAGCGCCTCTGCAGCAGCATTCCAGCTTTTGATTGCGAAGTGCGTATCGACTGAGATGATGGCATCCGAAACCTGATCAAGCAGATCGGCCTGCTCGTGGAGCTGTTCTTCGGCGCGCTTGTGCTGTGATATTTCAACGACCGTGACGATCACAACGCGAGCCGAACGGTAGGTGCTTGGTTCGTACTGAACGGTATAAAAGCGCTCGTGCACGTCTGGCGTCACTGGCGGAAGCACGAGCTCGTAGTGGACCGACTCACCTTGAAATGCGCGCTCCAGGCGCGGCCGAATCTGCGCTTCGTAGACTGGGGCAAGCACATCGGCCACGCGCTGGCCGGCCAGGTCATCGCTCGGCAGGCGCAGAAACTCTTTGTAGGTTTGGTTGGCGTAGCGGTAGCGATGCTCGGCATCGACCAGCGCCAGGCCCACGCCGGCCGTTTCGGTGACAATGCGCAGATTTTCTTCGCGCTCGTGCAGGGCGGCTTCGGCGCGCCGGCGCTCGGCGAGCTCGGCCTGGAATTGCTGCAGCAGGTGCGCATTCGCGATCGCCAGCGTCGCGCGCACGGCCAGATCCTGGGCAAGCGCAAGGTCGTCTGCATCAAATGCAGGCAGTTCGCTGCCGTTGCGCGCAAGCATAAGAGTGCCAAGGATGCGGTTGTGCAACTGAAGCGGCGTGACAATAAGGCTGTGAGGAAAAAAGCGTTCGAGCAGATGTTGCGCTTCTGGTGATACCGACGCATGGAATGCTTCACGATCAATTATTGGCAGGAATTGCGACTGGCCGGTGCGCGCGGCAATCGCTGCGGGAACCTGATCGTCGAGCTTGATGCGCCAGGAGCTGAGGCTTTGCTGCATACTGCCCAGATCGGCCGGGTCGTAGTGGCCAAGCGCAGCGATGTCGAGGTTCTGCCCATCCTCAGAAAGCATTCGGATCGTGCAGGCGGCCCGCAGGTGCCCGGCTATCTTGTGCGCGATCTGTGTAAGCAGGGCTCGCTCTTCGGAGCCGGCTTCGGCAAAGGCGCGCGATGCTTCGGCCAGGATCTGCAGGCGCTGGGCCGAACGAGCAAGGGCCAGCTCAGCGTGTTTGCGCTCGGTGATGTCGGTGAGCACGCCATACCAGATCGTGCTGCCGTCGGGCTCGCGCTGCGGGATGGAGTGGCCTTCGATCCAGCGCTCGCCGCGGGCCGGGTTACGCACGCGAAACTCTTCGTGCCACGGCGTCATCTGCTGGCGCGATAGCTCGATGGTATCGAGCAGGCGCGGAACGTCGTCGGGGTGCCACAGGCTGGCAACCATCCCGGCATCGTGTGCGAGCGCTTCGGGCGAAAGGCCGTAGATTTCGGCGATGCGCGGGCTGGCGTAGGGAAAGCTGACCGTGCCATCGGGGCGCTGGCGGTAGGCGCAGACGACGCCGGGAACGGTTTCGACGAGTGTGACAAAGCGATCGCGCTCGATTCGCAGGGCTTGTTCCGTGTGCTGAAGGTACGCATTGCTGGTCGCGAGTGCGCGCTGCAAGCGCACGCGCTCGATCGCGCTGGCAACCGCGCGCCCGAGGTGGTGCTGCAGGTGCACATCCTTCACCAGGTAATCGTGTGCACCAAGTTTCATAGCTGCGACGGCAAGCTGTTCGCTTCCCTGGCCGGTCACCAGCAGCATGGCAAAGGCATGGAGGCCATGCTCGGCAATCAGTGTTGCCAGTAAAGCCAGCCCTTCGTCGTCGGGGAGGTGATAATCGAGCAGAACCGCATCCGGCCGCCGCTCACGACACTGCGCCAGGCCTTCGGCAGCGCTTGCCGCTTCGAAGCAGAGAAAGGATTGCTCCTGGTCGTGTTCGAGAAAGCGGCGAAAGGCATAGCGGTCTTCCGGGCTATCGTCGATAAGAAGCACTCTCCACGGTTGTGATGCCATAGTAGTACCTCATTTGCTGCTACGGTCAACCAGGGCTGCAGGGAAACCCAAAGTGCTTATTTGTTGAAGATAGCGCGCGCAGCCGCACCTGTGCGTGTGTAGCATCGTGCAGCGAACTTCCGCTACTCTCCTTCTGCCTAAACCTGGGAGAGCCGGGCATATCGCTGAAGCTGGCCATTCCGTTCATCCTCTGTGCTGCGGCGTGGCAGGTGTTACACGCGCGCCCGCCAGCGCTGTGGCGAGCACGGGAAAAGCGGTGCACACCTGAATTTGCCGGTGCAATCGTTCGCGATGCGAAGTGGCGCAACAGAAAAGCAGGCGCTTAAACAAAAGCGTGTACGGTTATTATATTCTATTCTTCCGAATGATCTGGAGAGCTTTGCGGGGGATAATCGTGTAGCCGTGGGTGTAACGAGATCGGCTATGCGTCCGATGGAATAGCCTGCATCGGGCCCATGCGGTCGTAGCGAATGTCGGATTGCACATCTTCCAGCACGCGCCAGGTACCCGGCGTGCGCGGCAGGCACAGCACCGACACGCGCCCCTGCTGGGCCAGCCGCTGCGCTTCCGCGCCGTCGGCCAGCCAGATGCTGCCCATGTAGGTGCGGCGCGGCGCCACCGGGATGGCGCAATCGAGCAGCGCGCCTTCGATCGCGCCGCTGGGGCTGCGGTGCGGGCGCAGGCGCAGCACATGCGCGCGGATGATCAAGCCGTTTGTGAGCAGCGCCAGGTCGTCGCGCACGCGCCGCCAGATGCGCCGCGCCGCCAGCCCGATCTGCACCAGGATAATGATGCCGGGGATGGCGCGCAGCAGGGGGCTGGCATGGAGAAAGTAAAGCACGATCAGGGCGATCAGGCAGGCGATTGTAAGCGGCGAGAAGAACGTACGGAACGGGCGATCGAGCAGGTAGTCGGAGCACAGGTTCATCAGCAGGCCGGGTGGCGTTGGGCGGGGTGGCGCAAGCTCAAGGTAGTTTGTATCGACATGTTCAGTTACACGCTGCATAGAATTTCTCACGCCAAGCCGCTGCCCCAAACCTACGACATATTGTAGCGAGGTTGGCGAGGATGAGCAAGCCAAGAGCGTGGTGCGCGATGCGTGGTGCGAAATCAATGTAGAGGTCGCGCTAGTGCATTATCAAAAAAGCGATGCGGAAATGAGAGAAGATTTTTGCATTGCAATCACTAAACCCTATTCCCCATCCCCTAAACCCTGCGCTAAAAGCGCACTAGCGGCTGATGAACAGATAGACCAGCAGTGTCAGCAGCTGCAGCACCACCGGGATAAGCGCGCCGGCGATCAGCTGGCCGCCGCGCCAGCCAAACAGCTCTTCCGACATGGCGGCAGCCAGCAGGAACGACCAGACGATCGCGCCGAGCCAGAGCAGCACCGGCAGGATCGGCACGCCCAGCAGCACCAGCACCAGCGCATACAGCAGCGTGGCAAGAAAGCACAGGCCCCACACGCTGCGGATGATCTCGACGCTGAAAAAGCGTCGTGGCCGGCGCAGGCGCAGTTCCAGCTCGTCGCACAGCTCGGGGTAGTTCGTCAGCGTGCCGGGAATGAGCAAAGCCCGCCGCGTGGCATCGTGCGGCTGTATCAGCGTCATCGAGAAATCGGCCAGCAGGTAGCCAAACGCGCGACGGTCGATGCTGATCATTGTGCCGATTTCAGCGAAGCTGAGCGCGCGGATCGACGGCGCTTTAGGCGTGCTCGCTGGTGTCTTGCTGCGGCGCAGGCGCGCGATTGGCTGGTACAGGCGCTTCAGCAGGCTGCGCAGGTCTTGCCGCAGCCACAGCACCGCATCCATCAGCGACCCTTGCCCGGCCGGGCAAGGGTCGCTGATGGATGCGGTGCTGTGGCTGCGGCAAGACCTGCGCAGCCTGCTGAAGCGCCTGTACCAGCCAATCGCGCGCCTGCGCCGCAGCAAGACACCAGCGAGCACGCCTAAAGCGCCGTCGATCCGCGCGCTCAGCTTCGCTGAAATCGGCACAATGATCAGCATCGACCGTCGCGCGTTTGGCTACCTGCTGGCCGATTTCTCGATGACGCTGATACAGCCGCACGATGCCACGCGGCGGGCTTTGCTCATTCCCGGCACGCTGACGAACTACCCCGAGCTGTGCGACGAGCTGGAACTGCGCCTGCGCCGGCCACGACGCTTTTTCAGCGTCGAGATCATCCGCAGCGTGTGGGGCCTGTGCTTTCTTGCCACGCTGCTGTATGCGCTGGTGCTGGTGCTGCTGGGCGTGCCGATCCTGCCGGTGCTGCTCTGGCTCGGCGCGATCGTCTGGTCGTTCCTGCTGGCTGCCGCCATGTCGGAAGAGCTGTTTGGCTGGCGCGGCGGCCAGCTGATCGCCGGCGCGCTTATCCCGGTGGTGCTGCAGCTGCTGACACTGCTGGTCTATCTGTTCATCAGCCGCTAGTGCGCTTTTAGCGCAGGGTTTAGGGGATGGGGAATAGGGTTTAGTGATTGCAATGCAAAAATCTTCTCTCATTTCCGCATCGCTTTTTTGATAATGCACTAGCGCGACCTCTACATTGATTTCGCACCACGCATCGCGCACCACGCTCTTGGCTTGCTCATCCTCGCCAACCTCGCTACAATATGTCGTAGGTTTGGGGCAGCGGCTTGGCGTGAGAAATTCTATGCAGCGTGTAACTGAACATGTCGATACAAACTACCTTGAGCTTGCGCCACCCCGCCCAACGCCACCCGGCCTGCTGATGAACCTGTGCTCCGACTACCTGCTCGATCGCCCGTTCCGTACGTTCTTCTCGCCGCTTACAATCGCCTGCCTGATCGCCCTGATCGTGCTTTACTTTCTCCATGCCAGCCCCCTGCTGCGCGCCATCCCCGGCATCATTATCCTGGTGCAGATCGGGCTGGCGGCGCGGCGCATCTGGCGGCGCGTGCGCGACGACCTGGCGCTGCTCACAAACGGCTTGATCATCCGCGCGCATGTGCTGCGCCTGCGCCCGCACCGCAGCCCCAGCGGCGCGATCGAAGGCGCGCTGCTCGATTGCGCCATCCCGGTGGCGCCGCGCCGCACCTACATGGGCAGCATCTGGCTGGCCGACGGCGCGGAAGCGCAGCGGCTGGCCCAGCAGGGGCGCGTGTCGGTGCTGTGCCTGCCGCGCACGCCGGGTACCTGGCGCGTGCTGGAAGATGTGCAATCCGACATTCGCTACGACCGCATGGGCCCGATGCAGGCTATTCCATCGGACGCATAGCCGATCTCGTTACACCCACGGCTACACGATTATCCCCCGCAAAGCTCTCCAGATCATTCGGAAGAATAGAATATAATAACCGTACACGCTTTTGTTTAAGCGCCTGCTTTTCTGTTGCGCCACTTCGCATCGCGAACGATTGCACCGGCAAATTCAGGTGTGCACCGCTTTTCCCGTGCTCGCCACAGCGCTGGCGGGCGCGCGTGTAACACCTGCCACGCCGCAGCACAGAGGATGAACGGAATGGCCAGCTTCAGCGATATGCCCGGCTCTCCCAGGTTTAGGCAGAAGGAGAGTAGCGGAAGTTCGCTGCACGATGCTACACACGCACAGGTGCGGCTGCGCGCGCTATCTTCAACAAATAAGCACTTTGGGTTTCCCTGCAGCCCTGGTTGACCGTAGCAGCAAATGAGGTACTACTATGGCATCACAACCGTGGAGAGTGCTTCTTATCGACGATAGCCCGGAAGACCGCTATGCCTTTCGCCGCTTTCTCGAACACGACCAGGAGCAATCCTTTCTCTGCTTCGAAGCGGCAAGCGCTGCCGAAGGCCTGGCGCAGTGTCGTGAGCGGCGGCCGGATGCGGTTCTGCTCGATTATCACCTCCCCGACGACGAAGGGCTGGCTTTACTGGCAACACTGATTGCCGAGCATGGCCTCCATGCCTTTGCCATGCTGCTGGTGACCGGCCAGGGAAGCGAACAGCTTGCCGTCGCAGCTATGAAACTTGGTGCACACGATTACCTGGTGAAGGATGTGCACCTGCAGCACCACCTCGGGCGCGCGGTTGCCAGCGCGATCGAGCGCGTGCGCTTGCAGCGCGCACTCGCGACCAGCAATGCGTACCTTCAGCACACGGAACAAGCCCTGCGAATCGAGCGCGATCGCTTTGTCACACTCGTCGAAACCGTTCCCGGCGTCGTCTGCGCCTACCGCCAGCGCCCCGATGGCACGGTCAGCTTTCCCTACGCCAGCCCGCGCATCGCCGAAATCTACGGCCTTTCGCCCGAAGCGCTCGCACACGATGCCGGGATGGTTGCCAGCCTGTGGCACCCCGACGACGTTCCGCGCCTGCTCGATACCATCGAGCTATCGCGCCAGCAGATGACGCCGTGGCACGAAGAGTTTCGCGTGCGTAACCCGGCCCGCGGCGAGCGCTGGATCGAAGGCCACTCCATCCCGCAGCGCGAGCCCGACGGCAGCACGATCTGGTATGGCGTGCTCACCGACATCACCGAGCGCAAACACGCTGAGCTGGCCCTTGCTCGTTCGGCCCAGCGCCTGCAGATCCTGGCCGAAGCATCGCGCGCCTTTGCCGAAGCCGGCTCCGAAGAGCGAGCCCTGCTTACACAGATCGCGCACAAGATAGCCGGGCACCTGCGGGCCGCCTGCACGATCCGAATGCTTTCTGAGGATGGGCAGAACCTCGACATCGCTGCGCTTGGCCACTACGACCCGGCCGATCTGGGCAGTATGCAGCAAAGCCTCAGCTCCTGGCGCATCAAGCTCGACGATCAGGTTCCCGCAGCGATTGCCGCGCGCACCGGCCAGTCGCAATTCCTGCCAATAATTGATCGTGAAGCATTCCATGCGTCGGTATCACCAGAAGCGCAACATCTGCTCGAACGCTTTTTTCCTCACAGCCTTATTGTCACGCCGCTTCAGTTGCACAACCGCATCCTTGGCACTCTTATGCTTGCGCGCAACGGCAGCGAACTGCCTGCATTTGATGCAGACGACCTTGCGCTTGCCCAGGATCTGGCCGTGCGCGCGACGCTGGCGATCGCGAATGCGCACCTGCTGCAGCAATTCCAGGCCGAGCTCGCCGAGCGCCGGCGCGCCGAAGCCGCCCTGCACGAGCGCGAAGAAAATCTGCGCATTGTCACCGAAACGGCCGGCGTGGGCCTGGCGCTGGTCGATGCCGAGCATCGCTACCGCTACGCCAACCAAACCTACAAAGAGTTTCTGCGCCTGCCGAGCGATGACCTGGCCGGCCAGCGCGTGGCCGATGTGCTTGCCCCAGTCTACGAAGCGCAGATTCGGCCGCGCCTGGAGCGCGCATTTCAAGGTGAGTCGGTCCACTACGAGCTCGTGCTTCCGCCAGTGACGCCAGACGTGCACGAGCGCTTTTATACCGTTCAGTACGAACCAAGCACCTACCGTTCGGCTCGCGTTGTGATCGTCACGGTCGTTGAAATATCACAGCACAAGCGCGCCGAAGAACAGCTCCACGAGCAGGCCGATCTGCTTGATCAGGTTTCGGATGCCATCATCTCAGTCGATACGCACTTCGCAATCAAAAGCTGGAATGCTGCTGCAGAGGCGCTCTATGGCTGGCCCGCTCGCGAGGTCATCGGCAAGTCGCTGCACGAGATTCTGCGCACCGAATACCTCGACAGCGACGCCAATCAGTCGCTCGCCCTTCTGTCCGCCCAAGGGTATTGGCAGGGCGAGGTCATCCAGCCGCATCGCGACGGCACGCGCCTTACGATCCTGAGCAGTGTGCGCCCGGTAACCAACCGTGCCGGCAAGATCACTGGTGCGGTTGGCATTAATCGCGACATCACCGAGCGCAAGCGGGCGGAAGCACAACTGCAGCGCTCGGAAGAACGCTTCCGCAACTACTTCGAGCTGGGGGTGGTTGGAATGGCGATCGCGTCGCCAAGCAGGTATTTTCTCAATGTAAACAACCAGCTCTGCACTATTCTTGGCTACGCGCGCGAGGAGCTTTTGCAAAGGGAATGGTCCTCCCTAACGCATCCCGACGACCTGCCCGACGATATTGTTCAGCTTCAGCGTGTGCTCGGCGGCGAAATCGACAGCTTTTCGCGCGACAAACGCTTTCTGCATAAAAACGGCCGGGTAATTTATGCCCTGGTATCGGTCAAAGCTATGCGCCGCGCCGACGGCACTGCTGAATCC
>LJCR01000589.1 GCA_001399705.1 Kouleothrix aurantiaca | reverse complement strand
GTGCTTTTATTGATCAGCACAATGCGGCGCGTATCTTCGCGCTTGGCCAGCAGGGTGCAGATGTGATCAACGGCTTTGAAGTAAAAGCTGAGATCCGACGAGCCATCAACATTCGGCGGCGTCGGCAGGCAGAGGAAGATCGCATCGGTGCCTTCAATGATGCTTTCCAGATCGCTTGAGAAGAACAAGTAGCGATCTTTGTTTTCCGCAATGATGTCGGCCAGGCCCGGCTCGTTGACGTAATGGTTGATCTTTTCCGCCTCGGCCGAGCGATATGCATTGAGCTTGCGCTCATCAATGTCGTAGGCATAGACTTCGTGGCCATATTCGGAACAGACAGCAGCATGGGTCAAGCCTACAAAACCAGTACCAGCCACAATGATTTTCATTGGTTCTCCTTTGGATAAATGATTCAAGGCGCATAGCATTGCGCCCTGGGCTAAACGCCGCCTGGTGCAAAGTAACAGGCAATACAGGCTTATTTGGTGAAATCCCCGATCGGCGCTGAGGGGTTGCATACAATGCACGATGACTATGATACCGCACTTTGTTCGGAAATGATATTACGGTACGCTGATGTGTAGTTTTCAGTTTCTTAATGTGGGTAATATTTTGGTTTAAATGTGCTGATAAAAATGCCTGCCGGCAGCAAATGCCTTGCTGCCGGCAGGGTTTAGCGACGCTGAATACCTACTTTACTGCCGAGACAACCAGGTTGTCGAATGTCACGGTGACGTTCGGATCGTCGAAAGTATTGACGGCCAGGGCCGCTTTGCCACGCGAAAAGGTGCTGTCGCTGATTTCGTCCAGCAGCTCATCATTAGCATACAAGCGGATTGAGTCGCCCTGAGTTTCGACGCGCAGGGTGTTTAGTTCGCCCGGCCCGTGGATGGCAGATGAATTCGTCCAGTCGATCAGGTGGGTGAGCTCGTCATTTTTGTAAAGATCGAGGCTGTAGCTGCCATCTGCCGCCGCCGTGAAGATGTAAAAATTTTTATCGTCCTGATAATGGAAAATGATGCCAGCCGCGCTTTGTTCTGGCCCATCGATCATTGAGTCGACAGTGATGGCGGCGTTGCCATAGTCGCCGCGCATCGTTTTCCACAGAATGAGCTTGGGCTGCTTCATCTTCATGGTGTAGGCGCCGTCGGCAAAAGAGTAGATTGCATTGTCGGTTTCGCCTTCGTCGAAGTTGCTGGTGGCGGCGTCGTCAAAAGTGTCGCGCAGCAGTACAGCGCCAGTGCCGCCAGTGCCGCCGCTGCCAGTTTCCGGGGTGGCTTCGGGCTCGGGCGTTGCTTCGGGCTCGGGCGTTGCTTCGCTGCCCTCGGGCGTGGCGTCGGCCTCGAACGTGGGGAAGGGCGCGAAGGTCGGGAAGGCTTCAACCGTTTGCAGGCTGGCGGCGGCAGTTGAGAACACGTTGCCCGCCTGGCTGGCGGCGCGATTGAACAGAATATACGCGCCGGCCGCGAGTGCCACACAGGCCAGCACGCCAATGCCGGCAATGATGCCAAGAATTTTCCAGATATTGCTGCCCGACTTGGGCGGCGGCGCGGCTGCGCCGGGCGGGAGGTTCGCGCCGGGGTAGCTTGCGCCGGGATAGCTCGGCGGTGGAAGCGGCGTGGTTGGCGGCATCTGCGCGCCTTGCGGCGGCGTCGCTGGTGTGGACGGAAACTGCGAGGGCGGGATCGGCGCCGGCCCGGCGATAATTGTTTTGTCGGGCTGGCCCGCCGGCGCAGTCGGCATTCCTGGCAGGTCGGTGGGCACGGTGGGCAGGACGACGGTTTCCTTGCCAGTCAGCGGTCGCGCGGGTGGCGTGGCCGGCTGTTCGGGCAGGCGTGCGCCGCAATTGCCACAAAAACGTTCTTCGGGTTTAACCTCGGCATGACAGGTTGGGCACTCTAGCATGATGCAAAAACTCCCTCTGTGCGAGTGTATTGGTACTCATAACGTATACCGATGGCTAACCGCCGCAGGTGCGTCAATTATTGCGCGAGAACCTGGCGTAGCGCTATGAAAAAACGCACATTTTCTGCTTCGGTGCCGAACGAAATACGAATATGGCCCGGAATTCCCCATCCCGAGAGCGGCGTGACGGTGAAGCCCTGGTCCATCAGCGCAGTTGTGATTTCCATGTCGTCGCCAACTTCCACGGCGATGAAGTTGGTATTGCTGGGAATTGGCTTGAGGCCCAGCGCGCCCAGCTCGCTCATAAATTGCGCGCGGCAGGCGTTGGCGTGCGCGCGGCTGCGCGCGACATGCTCGCCATCTTCAAGCGCGGCGAGCCCGGCGGCCTGTGCCAGCGCGTTGACATTGAAGGTCGGGCGGGCGCGTTCGAGGTAGCCCATGACATCCGGGTGGCCGAAGGCATAGCCCAGGCGCAGGCCAGCCAGCCCGTAGATCTTCGCAAAGGTGCGCAGCACAATCAGGTTCTGGCGGCCGGCGCGCAGCTCGGCCAGCAGGTCGGGGTAGTCGCCGCGCTCGACAAACTCGACATATGCCTCATCGGCCACAATCAGCACGTCGTCGGGGACGCGTTCGAGCAGACGGCGCAGCTCGTCGGCGGAGTTGGTGGTGCCGGTTGGGTTGTTTGGGTTGCACAGAAACAGCAGGCGCGTGCGCTCGGTAATCGCGTCGGCCATTGCGTCGAGGTCGTGGGTGAAGTTGCGCAGCGGGATGCGCACCGCCTCGCCGCCCATCTCGATCGTGCGCAGAAAATAGCTGATGAATGAGCCATGCGCCATCACCGCCTGGTCGCCTTCGCTCAGAAAAGCCAGCGCCAGCAGGAAGACCATCTCATCCGAGCCGTTGGTGCACAGCACCATTTCGGGCGCAAGGTTGAACTGGCTGGCGAGCGCATCGCGCAGCCCGGCCGAGCCGGCGTCGGGGTAGCGGTGCACCTGCGCGGCGGCGGCCTGAATGGCGGCCAGCGCGCGCGGCGAGGGGCCAAGCGGGTTTTCATTCGAGGAAAGCTTGACAACACCGGCAGGCTGCTTGCGGATGAGCTTAGGTGGTTTGTAGGGTGGGAGCGTGGCAATGTACGGTTTGAAGTGCATGGGGTTCCTTTTCAACAGCGGGATACAGCTGGCACGGGAATAGGCGCGGCGGCCGCGCTATGCTTCGTCGGTGAAGCCATTGCTATGCTCACAGACGAGGGGGAGCGTGAAGAAAAAGGTGCTGCCCTGGCCTTCGCGGCTTTCGGCCCAGATCTCGCCGCCGTGGCGGGCGACAAAC
>LJCR01000588.1 GCA_001399705.1 Kouleothrix aurantiaca | reverse complement strand
GAGTGCGGCAGGCTGGCGAGCGCGTGCTTCAGCACCGCGCCGGCCAGGTCGGGCTCTTCGTCGGCCACGGCCAGCGCGCCGCAGATCAAGCCGCCGTTGCACACATTGTTCCAGTTCGAGGGCGAGGCGACCCAGTCGGTGTTGTTCTCGTATTCGCTCAGGCCCGGGCGCAAGCCCTTTTCGACCAGCGCAGTGCGCAGGGCGGCGCGGTCGGCGGGCGCGAGCGCGTCGTAGAGCCAGTCGTAGCCAATCGCCACGGCATGCGTCATTTCCGCAGTGTCGAGAAAGTGGCCGGGGCTCCAGTCGGGGAACTGGGCGACCGCGCGCAGCTCGGCAATCGCGCGATCGGCGTTGGCTTGCCCGCCGTCAAGGCGATACAGCAGCGCCAGCGCATACACCCGGTCGACCGTTTCGCGGCTAACGCCCAGCAGATCGTCGGCCTCGGCCAGCTCGTAGCGCGCGGGTGGCTCGGCATGCACATCGGCGGCGTCCTTCTCCAGCGCGTCCCTGTACTTGCGCACGATTTTATCACTGGCCAGCAAGGGGCGCAGGCGCTCGATATCGGCGGGCAGGGCCAGCAGGCGCGGGTGGCCGGCGCGCAGGCTCGCCAGCGGGTTGGCGGGCAGCGGGCTGGGCAGGCTGGTTGGCAGCGCCGGCGGGTCGGGCGGGCCAAACACGCGCGAAGGGCTGCAGGCCGCCAGTATTCCGCTTGCCAGCGCCATTCCGCCAATGCGCAGCACGCGCCGGCGGCTCCACGGGGAATTGTTCACGTCGGCTCCTTCCACACGCCCGTATTGTAGCATCGCGCCCGGGCCGCAAACGTGAACAATTGATGAATCCTGCGCCACACGCCGGGTGCGGCGTGTTCTGGCATACATCCTGCATTTATAGCGACGAGCAGATTAGTTGGGCCACAGAGCGCACAGAGGCCACTGAGTTTGGTTTTACCGCTCGGTGATCTCGCTGGTCTCTGTGGCTCAACCATTTGGCCCTCGGCTATAATGCTGCGCACCATGTCGCGAGGTTTGGGCTATCGGAAAGCATTCTGGGAGGACGTCGTTGGAAGAACGCTTGGGGAAGCGCGAAGGGGATGCGCGCAAAAGCTCGCCGCCTGCGCCGCTCAGCCGTGTGCTTGGGCAAACGCGCTACATCGTTCTGCTGGCGGTGCTGGCAGTTATTCTGGTCGCGCTTTCGCTGTTTGTGCTTGGGGCCATCCAGGCGATTGTGGCGGTATGGCATGCGTGGGCGGCCTTGTTTGGCGCGCAGCTCGATTCAACCAACCTGACGGTTGAGTTCCTTGAGATCGTCAGCGTGATGCTTAAGGCCGTGGTCTTTTACATCATCGGCCTGGGCCTGTACAGCCTGTTCATCACCCCCCTGAACCTGACGGCGGCGCTGGGCGTGCAGACACTGAACGACCTGGAAAGCAAGGTTGTGAGCGTGGTGATTGTGATTATGGCAGTCACGTTCCTTGAGCACTTCATCCGCTGGGAGAAGCCCGCAGAGATCTTATGGTACGCTGGCGCGCTGGCGCTGGTGGTGGTGCCGATGGTCGCCTTTCAGGTGCACAGCCACATCGTCAAGCGCGACGAGCAGCCGGTCGATGCCAACCAGCAGACGCGCGCGCAGGACGAGCTATTCAACAAAGACAACGCCGAGCAAACCGTTGACGGCAAGGTGCCCGCCGCGCAAGCGGGCGAATAGCGCTTGCCTTTGCGCCAAAGTGCGCTATCATCCTGCCACGTCATCGCGCCGGGCAGCGGCCCGACCAGAACATCCCAAGGAGCAACGCCGTGGCACGTTTGGCGCGGCCGGCACGCTACCCGGCCCTGCAGCACCGCAACTTCTCGCTGATCTGGGGCGGCCTGCTGGTTTCGAACATGGGCACCTGGATGCAGAACGTGGCCCAGAGCTGGCTGATCTACAAGCTCACCGGCAACAACCCGCTCTACCTGGGCTGGCTGGGCCTGAGCTTCGCCATCCCCATGGTGCTGGTGCCGCCAATCGGCGGCGCAGTGGTCGACCGGGTCGATCGCATCAAGCTCCTGTATGTCACGCAAACCTGCTCGCTGCTGCTGGCCGCGCTGCTGGCGGTGCTGGCTGCGCCGGTGGTGCGCGCCTTGTTTGAACGTGGCCAGTTTACGGCCGAATCCACCGCGCAGACCGCGCAGATGCTGGTGTTCTATGCGCTTGGGCTGGCGGCTTTTGCTGGCGCCGAAATTATTGTGCGCAGCTTCTACGCGATGCAGGATACGCGCACGCCAGTGCTGGTTGGGATCGCGATGGTGGCGCTGAACATTGGCCTGGGCTGGGCGCTGCTGCGCGCCGGGGCGGGATTGCCCGGGCTGGCGCTGGCCTTCAGCACAGCCAATACCGCCGAAGCTGCCACCCTGCTCTTTCTGCTGGAGCGGCGGCTGGGCCATCTGGGCGGCGCGTTCTGGCGCGCGCTTGGCGCAATGGCGCTGGCCACGCTCGCCGCCGCCGGGGCCGTTTTCGCCTTGCGCGCAGTTTCGCTGCCCTGGCTGCCCGCGCTCGCGCCGACGGCGGCGTACCGCTGGCAGAGCGACTTTGTTCCGCTGGCGATCTGGCTGGCGGTGGCGGGCGCGCTGGGCGGGCTGGGCTGGCTGTTCACCCCAAATGCAATGATCGTTGCGCAGACGGTGCTGGGGCTGCCAATTGTGGCCGGCTTCACCCTTGCCGCCGTGCAGGCTGTCGACCCGGCGCTGGCTGTGCAGGTGCAGTCGCTGGGCGCCGGCCCAGATCACGCGGGCGGTTCTGTGGGAAGCGCGCAACGGCGTGGTTGGCGCGGTGGCGGCCGGCTTTGGCGGCATTATCTCCGAGGTCGGCGCGGTGATGCTGGTGGGCGGCAACATCGACGGCGAAACGCGCGTGCTCACCACGGCGATTGTGCTGGAAACGCGCAAGGGCAATTTCAGCCTGGCGCTGGCGCTGGCCTTGGTGCTGCTGCTCCTCACGCTGCTGCTGAACCTGGCGGTGCTGCGCCTGCAGCGGGGTGCCGAATGAGCACGCCGCTCTTCCAGCTGCGCGGCATCAGCCAGCGCTACGGCGCGCGCGAGGTGCTGCGCCTGCCCGCGCTCGACATCCCGGCCCATGAAACGCTGGCGCTGGTGGGGCCGTCGGGCGCGGGCAAAAGCACGCTGCTGCGCCTGCTGAACTTCCTCGAAACACCGGCCAGCGGCACCATCGCCTTCAGTGGCATGGAGGTGCCCGCCGC
>LJCR01000587.1 GCA_001399705.1 Kouleothrix aurantiaca | reverse complement strand
GAAGAGCGCAGAGCGAGTGAACGGGCAGCAGTCGGCAGTCGGCAGTCGGCAATCGGCGGCAAACTCGCGCTGCGCTCTTTGTGCATATGCGATGAATTTCTCGCAGCAGTTGGCAGGCAGTTGTTGCCTCTATTGGTTATTACGCTGCCAATTGTCCCTCGATAACTGCAAGGCGGGTACGAGCTTCTGCAAGTTCACGGCGCAGCCCCATGCGCTCAAAACGATCGGCCGCATCGAGCAAATTACTGCGTGCTTGCTGTGCTAACCCTTCCTGCTGAGCAATACAGGCCGCGATATACTGCACCTCTCCAATATCCCCCGAGAAACTATAACGAGCAACCCAAGCCGAACTCTGCTCCAAAGCGTGCCGCGCCGCATCATTCGCGCCTTGCGCAAGATTGATAAGCGCGACTTTAGCATAGTGAAGTGCAACCGAGCGCTCATATCCATGAGCAATCGCATCTTGCAACGATTCTGCGAAAAGCTGTTGTGCTTCATCAAGTTGCCCTAAGGCTGCCAGGCACTGTGCGCGCCAGCGCCGTGCAGCCACATACACACGTGGGTCGCTGCGCCGTTCACTAGCCTGCCAAAGCTGCGCTGCTGTAGCAAAATCACGCTCGGCCATTGCGTAAAGTGCGAGTGCCTGCTGACAAATAGAGCGTACACCAGCTGGCGCATCTGGCTCCACCACGAACGACTGCAAGCGAGGCAAATAACCTTCTGCTTCCTTCAAGCGATCCTGACGCGCCACAATCTGCACATAATACGCAAGTGCCTTGATCTCCTCAATAGGATCATGCATTTGCCGCGCAGCCTCAGCATGCCAAAGATCTATTTGCAATCGCTTGTCCCAATACCCGCGTACATAGTAGTAATAGCGCACACCCCGGGCAAGATCACATACCTGCGCGTAATATCCGTGGTCAAGCGACCATCTGATAACACTGAAAATTGTTTTGCGTTCTGAATCGAGCGTATTCAGGCGCCCGAGGTTATTCCAGCACGAACCGACAGGCCGCGTCAGAGCAGTGTACCAGCCAATCCAGCGACGCCGTGCCGCTTCAGCAAAGAGAGGCTGAGCGTCGCATTTAGCTTTTGCAAATGCCCGCACTAACGGATGTTGAGTGTATCGAGGTGGGGCATTCAAGTCGGTCTGCTGAACATCTATCAAGGCCAAATCAACTAAACGTTCGATAGCTCGATCGAGTGCAAACCCCTGCACATCAGCTCCGGCAGCCAAGGCAGCAACGGCAGCGCTATGAGGGAAGAAGGTCATCACCATCAGCACATGGCGCGCTGCCTCGTCAAGCAATGCCCAAGCGCGGGCGAACAGATCATCAAACAGGTCGCCACGAGCAGCATACAGATCGTCAACAACTTCTTGGAGCGTGCGACGCTCGTACTTAACCAAACCTAATGCTATCTCGATCGCTTTGGGATTTCCGCCCGTCGCTGCCAGCAACGCCTCCAAATGGATTTGAGCACTTGCGAATGGGGAGAGCCGCAGCACGCGCAAGCGCTGTATCACCAAAGCCTGTGCTTCTTCCCCACTCATGCCACGCAGTTCGACCGGCCAGCCGCCACGACGATATTCACGCCCATACTCACGACTTGTAATTAATGCCTTGCTAGGTTCCGGCAGGCGCAGCAACCAGGTAAGAAGCGCGCCATCGGTAATCGTTTCGAAATTATCGATAACGAGTAACACACGCTGCTTTTTCAGCAACTGCTCGACTTCATAGCGCTTTTCATCATATGCAAACTGTGTAAAACCCGGGTAATCGAGCGTACGCGCAATTTCGTCCAACACCACACTCAGGTTCGTCGTACCAGGGCGATCTTTGTCGCTCACCCACACAGCTGCATCAAATCGCGGTGTAGTAGTCTCTTCTTGCAGGCAATGGGCCGCCACCTCGCGCGCCAAACTGGTTTTGCCATTGCCGCCCAAACCAACAATCAATATGGCTGCTGAACGCTGTTGGAGGCCGTCAATTACTTCAGCGAACGCTGGCTCGCGCATCACAAACTGACTGTAGGTTGGCGAGGGCAAGTTATGGTACACGCGGGGTGGGCGCGAGCGCATTGGGGCAACTGGGCAGAGACGGTTCAGTAAACTTTCGGCCGCTGGATAGCGTGCAGCGTGGAGAAAACGGCTAAGCCATTCACGCCCCAGATATCCCCGTAGCACTGCTGCCTCGGCCAATACTTCAATTGTGCGTGCTTCAGGGGGAAGATAGCCGGCCTTGTAGCGCTGGATAGTTTGCCCGACAAATCCAATAACTGACCCAGTTGATCCTCAATGATTGGTGCTGTACGGCCTTCGTATGTAGCAATGCTATTGATAGCCCCACTCAGCAAGCGACCAAAAATATCGCTGCGGTTCGAGGAATATTGGGTCATGCTACTTCTCCTTACTCACAGGCAGCGCATCTGCTAGCATTCCCAAGTATAGCTGGTGCAAACACGGAAGTTTTCGCAAACCGTGCGGAAATTTCCGCATCCCCCGCACGATTTTTTCCTTGTGTGATTGCGATCATTGTTGCACGGAGATGGTGTGTACTACAGTTGTGAGGCGTTGCAACAAGGAGGCCAGCATGAACGCAATTCTTCTGATCGTCGGTGTCGCCGCACTGCTGTGGCTGGTACGCCCGGTTCGCCGTACACGAATGATTCTTGTGCCGGTTGAGGTGAGCGAGGCGCGCGGTGGGCTGGGTTGCCTGCCGCTGCTCCTGCTGCTGGCGGCCGCACTGGTTGTTGTGCTGGTGAATGGAGGGTTTGCGAGGTAGGCGGAAAAGCACGGTGAGGCGCGGCTTTGCACCGCACCACGAGCCACAAAGACTCGAAGGCATCAGGCTTTTACTGCATCCCGATACGCTTTGTGCCTTCGAGTCTTCGTGGCAATCGTTCCCGACCAGCTATTTGCGAGGTAATCGCGCTAAAACAGTTATCCGCGCAGCGCCGAGATAAAGATGCCGGGCAGCTGGCGCAGGCGCGGCGCAATTGTGAAGCGCGTGATGCGCTCAGCGGTGGTGCGCGCGGTGCGGTTCGTTACCAGCCACGGCGGGCGCGGCAAGAGGCGCAAGCTAGCGTGCAAGACACCACGCGGGAAGGGGTAGAACGGGCCGCGCGACACATTCTTCTCGGTGCTGTCGAGCAGAAAGGTGTTGTGAACTACGCCAATGCCGCTCTGGACATCGGTGTAGGTGTGGCCGGGGAACGCGCCCCACGCCGCCTCGGCCGC
>LJCR01000586.1 GCA_001399705.1 Kouleothrix aurantiaca | reverse complement strand
GCCGCGCTGGAAACCGCCGATGTCACGCTGATGTCCGACGACCTGAGCCGGCTGCCGTTCGCAATCGGGCTGAGCCGCGCCGCGCGCAACGTCATTCTGCAAAATGTGGTATTTGCGCTGGCGGTGAAGGCAGTATTTCTGGTAGCAACGATCCTGGGCGTGGCGACGCTGTGGATGGCGGTGTTCGCCGACACCGGCGCGGCGCTGATTGTAATCGCGAACGGCATGCGCCTGCTGCGCCAGCGCCCGGCCGAAGATGCGGCTCCGCAAGGCGGCATCCCCGCCGCCCGCTAGTAGCGCGCCCGTCGCCGGCTATAACCCCGCCAGTGATCATGATTGTCGGCGTTGAATCGCACCACAAAGCCAAATCGGCGCAGGTAGCGCTTGCCGCCCGTCACCAGCCAGTCCGCCACCGAATGCGCGGCGCTGCCCGTCACAAAGCCCACCAGAAACGACCAGACTTCGCGCGGGTGGCGCGTCACCACGCCAAGCACGGCAGCGCTCACCACCAGATGAAAGTTCGGCAGCGTGATGCCAATCCGCCCGAATAGCCAGGCCGCGCCGATCAGCACGCCCACTACCATCCAGAAGAAATAGAACAGGCGCAGCAGCGGCGGGAACACCAGGCCGTGGCTGAGCCAGCGGCTGCGGTGCGGCACCACCCACATATACGGCCGCCAGATCCAGTAGAAAATGCCCCAGCGGTTGTCGATCGCGCTGTCGAGGTCGAGATCGGGCGAGAACATAATGCCCGAAAGCAGGTGCGCGCCAACCACAATCACGGTTTGCTGAAGCGCAAGCTGGGTGTCGATGCCGAGGGCGAGGTTGGTCGAGAAGGTGAGCGGCGCGAGTGCCACGCCAGTGACAACGGTGATCAAATCGTGCGTGTGTGCACCAGGCATAGGAATGCTTTCTGCTGCATCAAACCGGAGAGCGGCTTCCATCCAAACCACGCCTGCATAGGAAGGCTTTCTGCTGGCTTCATCCAAGGCGTCCAAGCGGCAGATAGTCTCGAATGCGACTCTATACAGCGATGGTTGAACGCTCCAGCGCTGGATTGAGGGCCGCCGAACGGCTTGCCCATCAGCCGCCGCAAGCGCGTCGCAGAAACTGTAAAATAGCTAGGATCTCGCGCGCGAAGCGGTCGGCTGCATGGGCTTGTTGTGCCGCGTTGATTACCACGTTCGAGACTGAATTATCGTTTCAGCCGATCAGTTCTTCTAGTGTTACTGAGGCTATCATTGGTTGTCCACGTATAATAAATTGTCGAGCGTGTTCTTTAGAAAGCTGTTCATTGAGTACAAACTGACATATGTCGAAGAGCGCTACAGAACTTAAAGCGGTTATAACGTTATCTTCCAAACGGCCCGTTACTTCACGCTGATAAAATCGAGAGACTCGTTGCTTTGGGTCTAAGTCTATTGCATAATTGATGATAAGTAATGCGGGTGGAGGTATTTGCCTGTGTTCGTGCGCGTAACGTGCTTGATGTGTTTGAGTTTTAGTGATAAATTCTTCCGCTGCTCCTCGTCCTTTGCCTGTGGTTTTAGCTTCTCCAATAGCAAAATATCCAACTGATCTATCCCATATGCGATAATCTTCGCGCTTACGTTCACCGGTGAGAAGTGCGTTATCTACTTCTTCAACCTCAAAATCCAAAAATCGTAATGCTTGTGCAATATCTTCTGCAAACTGATCTCCTGTTGAAACCAGCAAACCAAGTAGCCAAGCGTATTTTAAGCTCTCAGCTTCTGCTTGCTCATCAAGGTGCTTGATTTTCTTCATTGCTTCTTCAACGACTAAATTTCGTTGTTTTTGTAATCGTATTACTGGGGCAGGCTGATACTTCTCTAACCATGGATGCTGCGGTGTGTCAAATAAATGTGGGCTTTTCAGAGTAAATACTTCTTGCAATAGTGCCAACGAAACGTTTCCGTTATTTTCCCCAAAGTCAGGCAGCAACAGAATTCCCCCGAGATTGTAAATTGGTTGTTTATCATCTTGGCCTGCATAGACAGAATTATTGATCTTGAGAGCCATTATATTTTTATCAGCTGAGCCATCTTGAATGAGCCATTCTACAGGAAGTTTTTGGCTAAATGTGACTACGTGAGGCTGCGGAGCATCACGAATATGATCCCAATTTAATGGATGGGAGAGACAGGTGAAAATTGACATTCGAGCAGTTTTAATATATCTCTGCAAAATAGGAGCTTCAGATTCATTTGATGTATAGATGGCTTGACCACGAAAGCGAGGCATTTGCGGCAAGGGTATTTCGGGTGATTGCCTTTGCTCATGCCGTCTATAATTTTCAAGAACTTTTAGGAGTGGTTCACGTACGCTCTCTGGTATATGATGGTGCTCCTGAGTAATAACACCAACACTTTCCAAACCAATGGCATTTAGCTCTTTCGGCGATGTGTTCTGAGAAATGAAGAGAACTGTCCATCCAGCCTTTTGCCAGGTTTCACGCATCAAATCCTTGAAGAACGGTTGCTCCTCAACTGATTCTGTAGCAGCAGTACGTTCTTCACTTGTAAATGAGCCTGCTTGAACCTGGGCAAATATTACCTCTACATCTTGTGTTGCAAACGGTAAGGAGAATTCTTTGCGGTCGTGTAAACCAGTTGATCCTCGACGAGCTTCAAAGCCTGCATTCTTGATCTTAATCACATCGTGCTGTGCAAAGTCGAGCATCAGTACGCGCGGATGAGCGTGTTCAATCAGTGGTATGTACGGCATTTTCCCTCACGGATCTATGACTCTTAATGATTCTACTATTCAGTAGTCGATGTGATTATACATACAGTTCTTGGAATCTGCTCTGAAAAATAGTAACGCTTTGATTTACGCGGCACAACGGGTTGGCGTTCAGTTGCCGCGAGCGCAGGCACAAACTTTTTTAAAAAGCACCGATCTTGTGCGCGAAGCGGTCAACTGCAACGCCGTGTTGGGTGCTGCTGCAAGCCTTTTTACTTCTCGGTGGAAACGATGAACAAAATCTATTATGCTCTACACGGGTTAGAGCTAGACATTCTCCAGGACTCTACTCTACCGCATTCAGATGCACAATAGCTGTACTAGCGAAATGTCCAAGAATCAGCCGTGTGCAGTATACCTGTAGAGGAATAGTATATTCGCACTCAATTCTATCTCACGTCACTAAATATCCTGGAAAATAAGTTATTCGACACTTCCGTGAAGGTCTGGTAGACTCAGACCATGAACAAACAGCACATTACGC
>LJCR01000585.1 GCA_001399705.1 Kouleothrix aurantiaca | reverse complement strand
TGCAATCATTTTCGCGCGTGAGCGGAAACTGGCGGTCGCGGTTCATAGCCGCAACACGGGCGCAGTCGATCTGCTGCTCGACCTTTCGCCAATGCGGCAGATTGTGATCGACCCGCTGCAGCGCATCGCCCGGGTGCAGCCTGGTGCCACCACGGAAGAGTTTGCGCAGGCGGCGGCAGCGTATGGCCTGGGCGGTGATGCAGTGCTGGCGGTCGAGGGCGTCACCGCCGAGGGCGCGATTGTCACAGCCAGCGCGGGCGAGCACGCCGACCCGTTCTGGGCCACAAGCGGCGGCGGCATTATCGTGGCAGTTACCGACCAGCTTCGCCCGCTCGATGGTGAATGAGCGCAAAACTAGCTTTCGTCGATAAACACATACGACGCACAAGGAGATTTTCTGATGGACATCGCAATGGCTTCCACCCCGACCAAGAGCCGCAGACAGATCAACGGGCTGAGCAAAATCGTGGTTGGCGCACTCGTTGGCTTTGCGCTGATGTACACCTACCTGCAGGCAGCGCTGATCGGCCACGTCGAAATGCCACTGCCGGTTTTTTCGGCTCTTTCGCTGGTGCTGGCCGCGCTGGTGGCTGGCAAGCCGATTGGCGGCTGGCGCTGGTCGCCGCTGCTGGGCGCGGTCTGGGGCGTGTTTCTGCTGCTTGGCAAGCTCGATCTGGTGCTGTTCGAGCTGGCGCACCCTGAAAATACGCACCAGTTTGCCTGGCTGCTGCTGATGATCGCGCTGGTGCTGGTGGCCCTGCTTGCGGGCATTGGCGCAACCGTGCAGAACTACCGGTCGGCAGGCACACAGCAGCTTCCAGCCCTGGCTCCGTGGGCCTTCACGCTGCTGGCCGGCCTGCTTGTCGGCGCGGTGGCGGTTGCAGCCATCCCGCGCAGCGCAAGCGGCGCGCAGGTCAGCGCATTGGTACAGCAGCAGCTTCGCGCGGTCCTGATCAGCGATTTCGATGGCGGCACGATTCGCGTGAAAGCTGGCGAGCTCGCTGGCCTGCGCCTGGAAAACACCGACGCGGGCGGCCACAGCTTCGACGTAGACGAGCTGGATATTCATGCGGCGATGCCGAGCGACAGCACCAGTGTGGCGGTATTCAGCGCTGCGAAGCCTGGCAGCTATATCTTCTACTGCCGCCCGCACTACGACAAGGCGACCGGCCAGGGCATGCACGGCACGCTGATCGTCGAACCGTAGTCGCCTTCGGCGCAGGGGCTAGGGATTAGGGGGTGGGGGTTAGGAAGGCTCGAATATAACTCCTGCCCCAGCTCAAAAGCCTTTCATCTATCTGCCTTGCAATCTGCGCAATCTGTGTAATCTGTGGATGATTTATTCACTCCTGATACCTGACTTCTACCATAAGGAGATACAGACAATGATCACCGAAACACACGACGTTGCCGCCACACTGGTGCAGGGGCTTGAGGACGCCTGGAACGCTGCCGATGGCGAGCAGTTTGGCAGCGCATTCGCTGACGATGCCGAGTTTGTGACCATTCGCGGCGAGCTGCACCGCACGCGCCAGGCGATTGCCGCCGGCCACCAGCAGATTTTCAGCACGATCTACCAGGGCAGTACCGTGCACTATGAAATCCTTGACAGCCGCGAAATTGCCGCCGGCGTGATTGTGGCCCACATCGCAGGCACGCTCACCGCGCCGGCCGGCCCGCTGGCCGGCACCCATCACGCACTCGCGACGATTGTGGCCGTGCAAAGCGAAGAAAACTGGCGCATCGCTGCGTTTCACAACACCTTGCAGCGCTAACCTTCACCACAATACTTTGCGCCAACAAAAAACGAGCGGGAGGCGAAAAGCCCCTCGCTCGTTCTGTATCTATCGAAATGCCTAGCGATAGCGGCGGCGGCGATAAGCGGGCCGGCGAATCACGCTCAGGATCGCCAGCAGGATGATCGCGCCCAGGATCGACCAGACAATCTCAATCGTGAAGCCTTCAATCGTCACTGGCAGCACCGAAGGCAAACCGATCTTGGGAGCGACCCACGAGCCGATAAACGCGCCCAGAAAGCCAATCGCCACCGACGCTAGGAAGCCACCCGGGCTGTAGCCCACCAGCGCCTCCGCAATACCGCCACAAATCGCGCCAACCAGGATGAGCAACAGCAATCCTACTAACGTCATGGTTTTGCTCCTTCAGTGAGAACCTGTATTCCTGCCCTCACTAAAGCAGAAACCGTGCCAAGCTACGCGCCCCCGCGCGCGGCGGCCTCCATCAGCTTCTGGATGCGCTCGACCATGCTGGCCGGGTTGGGGTGCAGCCCTTCCAGCAGCAGCGCGCTGTCGTAGATCTGCTCGATCAGCGCGGCGCTGAGCGCGTCGCCGGGCTGCTGCTCCAGCCGCCGCGCCAGGTCGGGAATGACCTGATCGAGCGTGGCCTGGGGCGTATGCAGGGGCGCGCTCACGGCGAGGGTCGTGCCGCGCAGCCGGGCGTTGATGTTCTTCACGCGCTTGCGCTCGATCATCAGGGAGAGTGTGACGCCATCGATCGTGATTGTGGCCGGCGGGGTTTCTGACATGGCCGTATTATACTCGATTGGCGGGAGGAAAGGAGAAGATTCACCACGGAGACACGGAGGCACGGAGGACGAAAGACGAAGGACGGAGGACGAAAGACGAAGGAGGAAAGACAAACGACCACCAACGCGACATTCGTCATTCGTCGATGGTCGTTCGTCGTCCGTGGTCGGTCGTCATTCGTCGGTGGTCGGCGGTCGGCCTCTACCGCACGCGCACGAACTTGCGGCGGCCAACCTGCACCACCACTGGCTCGCCGGGGCTCAGGGCCATGTCGTAGCTGCTGACCTTCTCGCCGGCCACGCGCACGCCGCCGCCATCGATCAGGCGGCGCGCCTCGCTCTTGCTGGCGGCCAGCCCGCTGGCGATCATCACATCCACAATATTGGTCGGCGCGGCGAGCACGTGTTCCGGCATATCCTCGGGGATCTCGCGCTCGCGGAAGCGCTTGATCCACTCAGCCTCGGCAGCCGGCGCATCGGCCGGGCTATGGAACTGCGCGACGATCTCGCGCGCCAGCCGCATCTTGAAGTCCATCGGGTTGGCGCTGCCGCTGGCAATCGCCTGCCGGATGGCGGCGACCTCTTCCAGCTCCACGTCGGTTAGCACCTCGAAGTAGAGCGGCAGCACATCGTCGCTCATCGAGAGCACCTTGCTGTACATCTCGAACGGCGGCATCAGGATATCGACCGTGTTGTTAAAGCT
>LJCR01000584.1 GCA_001399705.1 Kouleothrix aurantiaca | reverse complement strand
GGTGCTGCTCGGGCAGCAAACGCAGGAAGACGCCGCCGCCGTCATGCAGTCCAGCGCCGAGGCGTGTGTCGCCGCGTCGTAGCGCGCCTCTGGCGCGGGGGTTAGGGGATGGAGAGTGCGGCAATAATAGTTGTCGCGTGATGAATAGATTGTTGGGCGACCGCATTTTTTGGCAATGCTATGAACGGGAGGTAAGCGATTGATCGAGAATCAGAAACGGAAAAAAGCAGAGGGTAATCATCTGGGAACGCGGCGATATCTTCGTTATGTTGCTGCATTCGACCATGTGATGAACTGCTATGAGCGCGGCTACCATCTTGAAGCGATCGCAGTTCTGGACTCTTTGATTGGTGATCGGCTCGCCAGTCGCTTGGGCTATCTTCTTGGCGAGGAAATACCTATTCAGTATACAATTGGGCGGCTCTCTCATAAACTGCTCGAGCCGCTGGGAAAGAACGCTTCACCTGTAGAAGTAGATTCGGCGTTTGAGGCGGTTATCATAGAAATTCGTGCTTGGGCTAAGGAGCGAAATCGCGCTATGCATGCTACCGCTAAAATTATCCGTGATGATGAGAATGCTTTTAGCTTCGATGAGCTGCTTGAAAATCATCGGGGTATTGTGGAGAAAGGTATTACACTCTTACAGACTTTTGATAAGCTCGATACCGCAGCACGTAAAGAGAAGGGGAAGTCTCCAGCGACGTCGCCTTACGCCTTTTTTCCAGATAAGCGTCTGCCCTTATCAGCGCATCAAAAAAGGAACAAAAGCAAACACATCTGAAATTTATATCAAACAGCTCAAGCCTGAGTTCTCGCTCAACATTGCAGCTTTAGCGATTTCTGGTGCCAAACTCGCGGCAGTTCATCAAACTTGATCGACGACAAAGGACGAAGGACGAAAGAAATCCCTTTCGCCATTCGTCCTTCGTCGTTGGCCCTTCGTCCTAGAGCTGCACGCCCAGCCGCTGAAGCGCGCTCCGCAGCGCCCCGCCAACAGTGGTGCGGAAACCACGCGGGCTGAACTGCTGCACATAGCTGCTGGTCGCGCCGGCGGGGCCAGGGTCGCTGCCGGTGCGCCCATGCGTGTACCAGCGGTGCTCAATGATCCAGCGGTACAGGTCGGCCTCGGTGCGGCCGGGGAAGAGCCGCAGCACGTTCTGCTCGCGAATCACCCGCACGATCGGCAGGTATACCTCGTCGTACCAGTGCGCCACCGCCTCATCGCGCGGAATATCGCGCCCGAGCTCCTGCCCGAGGTAGTAGCGGTGCGCGTTGATATGCCGCACCAGGTCGAGGTAGCCGCCCAACTCGCTGAACTCGATCCGCTCGTCGGGCCGCAGGTCGTGCAGGGCGGTCCACTCCAGGAAGTCGCTGTACTCTTCTTTCAGCAGCAGGTCGTGCGTGACGAGGGTGGGCGTCAGCGGCACGTCCACTACCAGCTCGGTGACGTAGGCGTCGATGTCGACCTGCCCAATCTGGCGCGCCACCGACACGCGGTGGTTGCCATCGCGCACGAAATAGATCTCGCCAATTTTATACAGCTCGATGGGCGGCAGGCTCACCGAATCGAGCATCGCGCGATCGATACTCGTCCAGCGGTCGCGCAGCGCATCCGAGCGCGGCAGAAACTGGCGGTCGAAGTCGCCGTAGCGCCCTTCGCTGCCGATAATGTTTGCCAGGGGGACGGTCTGGTGGCCGATCCAGCGCTGGCCGCGCACATTGATGCGCGTGCGCACATCTTCAAACGAGATGATGCTGCTGGGGCGGCGGCGGAGGATATTCAGGAGTTCGGTGAGAAACGCCTTGCGGCGCGCATCGTTGAAATGATTGCGCGAGGCATTCGTGATCCATGTGCTGCTCATATCGATAGCTCCAACAGCTTCCTGATGCGGAAGCTGTAAGCACGCGGACCACCCTGTCGCCGGTTCGTCACTCCTTGATCTGCCGTGCGTGCGGTTATATCAGTATTGCAATGTGTGCAGAAAACAAGCACACAAGCGTCGGCGTTGATCGGTTCTTAGTTGTCGGCCTGCCTGGCCTGGCTGTGCGACTGCTCGTCGATGGTGAGCAGGCGATAGCCGGCGGTGTTCAACACCATTGTATTGTTGTAGCGTGTTTCCGTCACGCTGCTGAACCCATACGAGCGGTGAATATGCCCGTGGATCAGGTAGCGTGGCGCGAACCAGTCCATCAGCCGCAGCAACGACGCAAAGCCGCGATGCGGCCGATCCGGCCCGTTGTGAATGCCCAGCGGCGGCGCGTGGGTCAGCATCACATCCAGGTAGCGCCCGTAGCGCAGCTTGTTCAGCAGCAGCCACGGGGCCAGCGCCCAGACATGCGCCATCATCTGCGTTTCGGTGTACTGCGCGCCATCGGAGTTGTTGTAGCGCAGGCACCCGCCCAGCCCCGCAATCAGCAACCCTGCATGGTTGACGCTTCGTCGCTCGAGATTGATGCAGCCGCGTGGCGCATTCAGAACCTCGCCATCTTCGGTGTGCTCGACACCGTTGTGATTCCCGTCAATATAGAAGCATGGCCTGCCCAGCATGGTTACGATGAATTCCAGATAGTACGGTGGCAGGTCGCCGCAGCCGAAAACCGCTTCGATATGCTGGAAACGGTCTTTGATGTTCAGGCTGTAAATCGCCGGAACGATCTCGTCGCTGACGGTCAGGAACACCATTGTCTGCTTCCATTAAAAACGCGAAGGTGCGGCGCCGCCGGTTCAGCCCGGCCCAGGTATCGCGTCGCAGCCCTCGCGCTGGTATATCACAATGTGCATTATATCACAACGGGCAAGTTTCGTGCCGCCTCGGCGCGCTCGCGGTAGCCAGCCGAGTTATACGCGCAGAACGGAATCATGCGGCCATCGGGCTGCAAAAACTCAACGCAGCACTTCATCACATTCTTGACGTTGAAGGTCCACGGGTCCATAAAATCGCGCGTGTTGATCATGAAAATGTGGCGGGCCAGGTCGCGCGGCGCGTGGCTGCTGAGCGGCAGGCTGCTGTGGCAGGCCGTGCAGCGCTCGGTCATGCGGCTGCGCGGCGGGGTGGCGGGCAGGCCAGCCAGCGTGCGCGCCACATCGGCGGCGGCGCGATCCGAGCCGACCATGGCCGACGAGCTCCATAGCCGTTCGAGCGTACCGAGCAGCTCGTCGCTCAGGCCGGGCAGCGGGCGATTCTTCAGGTAGTCGAGGTACTGGTCGATCGCCAGCAGGCGCGTGATCGGCGTGACGGTGTCGCCATCCAG
>LJCR01000583.1 GCA_001399705.1 Kouleothrix aurantiaca | reverse complement strand
CCCCTGTCTCGATCTCCTTCCTGCCACGCTGGCCCTCGCCGGCGCCGAGCTGCAGTTCGCCGGGAGATTTGGCCGCGAGCTGCTCCTTCGCTCCGCGCCCGCGCCGCTGCCCAGGCAGTACGACTACATTCTGATCGACAGTCCGCCGAGCTTGGGATTGTTTACCGTCAACGCGCTCACGGCGGCCGACACGGTGCTCGTCCCGCTCCAGGCCCATGTCTTTGCCCTTGGGGCGATGTCGCAGCTGGAAGATACGATCGTGATGATCCGCCAGCTGAATCCTACGCTTACCATCGGCGGCATCGTGATCACGATGGTCGATCGTCGCACGTCGGTGAATGCACTCATCGAGAGCGAGGCCCGCGAGCGCTACGGCGATCTGGTGTTTCAATCCACGATCCCGTTCAGCACCAAGATCACCGAGGCCCCCGCGGCTGGCGTGCCGGTCACGGAGTACGCCGCCGAGAGCGCTGGCGCGAAGGCCTACCGCGCGCTGGCCGAGGAAGTGAGGCAGCGATGGCAAGCACGCTAAAAGACAAGATCAAGGCCCGCACCACGCCCGCCAAAGGCCAAGCTTACGCCGTCGGCGCAGACCTCATCCCGACGCCCGAGCTGCCCGAGCAGGCCGGTGCGCTGTCGGAGCCGCTGCAGGTGATTGCCCGCAACTATCTCAACGCCCGCCGCAGATCCGGCGAAGCGCTGCTCGATGCGGCGCGCTGGCTGAGTGAGGCCCGCGCGACCGCACAGCACGGGGAGTGGTTGCTGTTTCTTGAAGCGACCGGCACCAGCACCACCACATCTGATCGCCTGCTCGACATCCATGCAGAAGCAACGCGCTCCCCGCAGTTCGCCGAGCGTGTTGCAAGCAATTGGCTCACATTCACCGCAGCTGCCGAGATCGCCGCGCCCAGCACGCCCGAGAGTGTGAAGCAGGAGCTGCTCAGTGCGCCAGAATCACCCAGCCGCGCCGACGTGCAGAAAGCGCGGCGAGAATTCAAATTCCCCACAGTGGGGAATTTGCCCGAGGCACCAACGGCGGCGCCGGCTCCACCACCTCAGGCGCCCGAGCCGCCCAGCCACGAGGCCAAATTCGTGAATTTGACGAATTCACCCGAAGAATCGGCGGAATCGGCCGCAGTGCATGCGCCCACAGCGCCCGCACACGAAGTATGGCGTGACGCACTCTTACAGTTTCGCGGCGCAAAGGCCCAGGCCAGAGCTGTCCAGCTTCAGGCCAAGCACTTCGTCGGCCAGCAGCGCCGTACACTCTTGGAAGAGATCGAGAGCTTGCAGAAGGGATTAGAGGCAGCCAGGAAGGCGTTGGAAGCGTAGGGTCTTCGTCCTTGCTCATTCGTCTTTGTCTTTTGGCGGGGTTGTGGCGTGTTGAGACCACGCCACAGCGCCGGAGTCACCACAGCGCCCCCCCCGGGCGCAATTGTATCGTACGATACAGAAAGAGTCACATGGGAACCCAACATGAACGCGTAGCCGGCACCACCTACTTCAACGGCTACAGAGTTGGCGCGTGGGCTACACACGTCGCCAGCTGGCTCACCACCTACTGGCTGTGTGAGTGGGTCGGCGACCCCAAGACCGACGAGGGCCGCGTGATTGTCGGCGTGATCTCCATCATCATCGAGTTCTTCGTGCTGCACAAGATGAAGAAGCTGCTGTTCGACGACAGCCACGGCAACGATGCGGTGGGCTGGGCGGGCTTCGCGATCGACAGCATTATCAACGCGGGTGGCCTGTTCCCGAAGATGGGTCGCCTTGCAGCATGGCCACCGCTCGCAGCGCTGGCAGCCATCGCCGGCCTCGACACTACCACCGGCGCAGCGAATACCGGCCTGGCCTTCGCGCTCGCGCTGGGCATCGGCGTGCTGCTGTCTGTCCTGCCCATCCGCCTCGATCAAATGGCCGAGCGCCACGATTCGTAAACTGGAGTAATGCCATGCTTGAGACACTGGGCTACCTGGCGGCGCTGCTGCTGTTCGCTGCAACCTTGCTGCCGCGCCGCATGCGCCAGCGCTTCGCCGATGCGCCGAGCTACGTGGTTCCCTTCCTTCGCGCGGCCGTGCCCTGGCTTGCCGCGCACCTTGCCCAGCTCGCCGCTCAGGCATGGCGTTTCTGTGTCGAGCTTGGCCGTCTGATCGAGCCCCTTGCCTACCGCCTCGTCACCGGCCGCGACCCCGCCGCCCGCGAAGGTCAAATGTTCCACAGTGGGGGCACGATGTATCGTGCCCAGTCGTGGGGGGACAATGCATCGGGCCTAATCGACGCCGATGCACTCCCCCCACCGGTGCCGGTCGAATCTCCGCTACCCGCCGCCGAAAACCCCGATCTCCACGGTGGAGATCCACTGCCCACCGAGGCCGAAATCCCACCCGCCACGGCAGACGAGCTGCAGGCGCTTGGCCGCGCCCTTCGACATAATCTGACGTCAGCAGATAAGACCAAATCGGGGGCGATCAAGGCCGGGTGGGGCCTCTCACGCTCCGGCACCGACCCGCGCTACCGCCGGGCGAGCCAGCTCTACGACCTCGCCACCAAAGAGCCAGTGCCCCCGCCCAGGCCCGAGCTTCGCATCACCAGACGCTCAGAACCAAAAGCCAGAAACTAGACACGAGAAAGGAGACACAAACAGTCGTATTGCCGAGCTCGTGTATCCTGTCTCGTGCCTCTCTACCGCCCCAGCAGCCGATCCAACCACGAGCGCTCCTGTCTCCCTATCTCCTTGTTTCCGACTTGCGTGTCTCGTGTCTCTTCGTCGGCCCTCATCCGCTTTTCAATCGCCGCCAAACTCTCTCGCGAGCTTCGCGTATTGGGATGCTCGGCCCCCAGCGCCTGCTCGCGGATCGCCAGCGTCTGCCGCATTAGCCGCGACGCTTCGGCAAAGTCGTTGGCGTAATAGCACAAAATCGCTAGGTTGTTCAGACTTGTTGCGGTGTCAGGGTGGTCCTTCCCCAGCGTCCACTCGTAGATAGCATGCGCGTGCTCATAATAGGGGCGCGCGGCCGCATAGTCCCCTTGGGCCTTCAGCAGGTAGCCCAAGTTGTTCAGGCTTTGTGCGGTGTCGGGGTGGTCCTTTCCCAGTACCTGCTCGCGAATTTGGAGCGCGCGCTCAACGTATGGTCGCGCACCAGGCAGGTCACCTTGCGCTTGTAGCAGCATGCCCAGGTTGTTCAGGCTTGTTGCGGTTGTGGGGTGATCCTTTCCCAACGTCCACTCGTTGATGGCGAGTGCACGCTCATAATAGG
>LJCR01000582.1 GCA_001399705.1 Kouleothrix aurantiaca | reverse complement strand
TGATCGGCATCAACGACGTGTGGCGGCAGTTCGACACGCCCTGGCAGCGCGAGTGGCATGTGCCGCAGGACGAATATGCCGCCACGCTGGGCGAGCTGGTGGCGCAAACGCGCCCGCGCCTGAAAGGCATGGTGCTGCTCACGCCCTACATGGTCGAGCCCAACCGCGCCGACCCGATGCGCGCCGCCATGGAGCGCTACGATGCGGTGGTGCGCGATCTGGCCGACCAACACGACGCCGTGTTTGTCGACACACAGGCCGCCTTCGACACGGTGCTGGCGCACATGCACCCGATGGCGCTGGCGTGGGATCGCATCCACCCGACGCAGGTGGGCCACATGGTGCTTGCGCGCGCCCTGCTCGATGCGCTTGGCTATGCGTGGTAGGCGGAAAAGCGTTTTCGCTTTATCACGAAGGCACGAAAATCTTAGAAAGCCCTCACAAGCGCGAAACAACAAGTTCGCGAAAGCCGAACCAATCGCCCAGCCACGCGGGCATCGGCGGGGCCATGCGGCCGCCACGCGCGCAGTGACGCAGCGCTGTTCATACACATAATCTGCTTTGATGGTGCGGCAAGGCTTCAGGAAGCCAGACACATCCGGCTTCTCCTGCTGACTCGTGAAGGCTGCTCTATGGTATGCTATAGCCGTAGCGATTAAAGGCACTCCGCACGATACCGTCGCTTTAGCCTGAAGGACTCGCCGCATGCCTGCTACGCCAGCCGCGCCTTGAGTTCCTCGAAGCGCGCATGGAGCAGGCCAACCCCGGCGGGCCGGATCATATCGACGTAGAGCTGGATCTGGCCGCTGGATTCGTAGAAGGCCACCCGCCCGTGCGCCAGCACCGCGTCGCCGTTCCCGGGCATGGTGCCGATTCGCGCCACCGACGAGCGCCAGCTCACCGCGCGGATCTGCGCCTCGCCTTCTTTTAGCGTGAAGTAGCAGTGGCCCGAGGGTGGGCGCGAGAAGTTCGAAACCTCGCCCTCGATCCAGATGTCGCGCACGATCGGGTCGGCGTCGAGCAGCTCGCGCAGGTAGGTGTTGAGTTGGGAGACCGAGAGAATTTGCAGCATAGCTTTGAGCTTTGGGTGTTGCGTTTTGAGTGATTGCCACGCAACTCAACACTCAAAACGCAGCATCCAAAACCTACAGTGGCTCAACAATCATCAGCGGCTGGCCGTACTCGACCGGCTGGCCGTTTTTCACCAGGATGCGCGCGATCCGGCCGCCAATCTCGGCCTCGATCTCGTTCATCATCTTCATGGCCTCGACAATGCCCACCCGGTCGCCGGGCTGGATGACATCGCCTTCCTGCACATACGGCGTGTCTTTGGGCGATGGCGCGCCGTAGTAGGTGCCCACCATCGGCGCGGTGATCGGCTCGCCGGCCGGCACGCTACTCTCAGCCGGGCTGGCCGCGCGCGCCGGCTCGTCGCTCGGGGCGGGCGGGCTGCTCTGCTGGAACGGCGGCGCCAGCGGCGGCAGCGGCGAGTGCAGGTGCTGCGGCAGCGCCGCCGCCAGCGACGGCGTCACCAGAAACGGCGTGGAATTCTGCGCCGGCGTTTGGCCGCGCCGAATGTGCAGCTTCGAGCCACCGCGCTCGATCTTGATCTCGGTGATGTCGGTTTCGGTGATGAGCTGCAGCACCTCGCGCAGCGCATTCAGGCCAAATTCATCAACAAATTCGCGCTGCTCGTCTGCATCATGCTTCATGAATGCGATGCTCCCATTTTGCTAGGACGTGTTGCGCCAGGCTATGCAACACAGCAAAGTTCTACGCTCGCTCAATATAGGTGCCGGTGCGCGTGTCGATTCGCAGCTCGTCGCCTTCGTTCACAAACAGCGGCACCGTCACGCGCAGCCCGGTTTCCATGATCGCCGGCTTCACCGCGCCCGAGGCCGTGTCGCCCTTGTAGCCTGGCTCGGTCTGCTCGACGCGCAGCACGACGTTGGGCGGCAGCACAATATCGAGCACCTCGCCCTCGTAGGTCATCAGGTCGACCTGCTCGTTTTCCTTCAGGTAGCTCGCCGCGTCGCCGACAATGTCGAGCCCAACGGCCGGCTGGTCGTAGGTCTCGGTATTCATAAAGTAGAAGTTGTCTTCTTCGCGATACAGGTACTGTACCACCTGCTTTTCAAGCTGCGCGACCGGGAATTTCTCGCCGGCCTGAATGGTGGTGTTGACAGTGGCGCCAGTGCGCACGTTGCGCAGCGTCAGGCGCACATAGGCGCTGCCGCGCCCCTGCTTGACATGTTGAAAATCGACGATCCGCATCAGGTTGTTGTCGTAGATGATCGTCAGGCCTTTTTTAAGCTCACCGGTCGAAATCATGCTGCTGGAGGCTCCTTGCGCAATTGCGCTGGCAATTGCTGTTGATTATGGTTTGGCGCTGCAGCGTGCAGCGGGCCGCGCTTCATGCGCCTGAGTGCATTGTGATGCTGCGGCCGTGTGTGAAATGTCAAGCGCGCATTATACCATAGCTTGCCAATTAAGAACAAATGTGCTATAATCTTTGCATTTCCTCTGCGCTTGCGCGCTTGTTCGCTCGACGCTATACTGACCACGTTTTATGTCCAGCACAAGGATGCTCGCATGCCAACGCCAACCTCGAATGCGCGCTCCCGGTCGTCGGGTGGCAGCACGGCGAGCGGCTCGCGCAAGCAGGCCGAAACGCATGATCTGCTGAACTACCGCCTGCTCGAGCGGATCGGCCAGGAAGAGCTTGCCACGGTCTACCGCGGCACGCACCAGACGCTCGACCGCCCGGTTGAGATCCATATTCTGCGCCGCACCGACTGGATCTCGTCGAGCCGCTTTCAGCTGGCGGGCAAGCTGGCCGCGCGCCTGAGCCACCCCAATATCCTGCCGGTGGTCGATGCCGGGCACGACGAGCGCTACGGCGCGTATATGGTCACGCCACGCCTGGAAACGCGCTCGCTGCACGAAACGCTCAAGGCCGGCCCGCTCGACCCGCTGACAGCGCTAAAAGTTTTCACGCAGATCGGCGCCGCGCTTGACTTCCTGCATGGCCAGGGCATTGTGCACCGCGACGTTCAGCCGGCCAACATCCTGCTCACGCCACAGGGCAACGCCTTCCTGACGAATTTCAGCCTGGCCGCCGCGCCCGACACGCCCGACCTGTCGAGCATCGAAGAGGCCGACTACCTGACGCCCTACTCGGCCCCCGAGCAAAGCCTGGTGTCGGGCGAGCCGGCCGCCGCGCAGGATCTCTACAGCCTTGGCGCGGTGCTCTACCATATGC
>LJCR01000580.1 GCA_001399705.1 Kouleothrix aurantiaca | reverse complement strand
CGAAGGCCGCCTGCAAACCCGCCAGTGGCAAGATCAAGATGGCCAGACGCGCTATCGCACCGAGGTTATTGCCAGCGACATGATTATGCTCGACGGTCGCGGCGCGCGCGAGAATATACCCGATGATGATTTCGATCATCGGCCGGCTCCGCGTGGCGTGAACCCGCGCGCTGTCGATCGCTCGATCGACATTGGCGACGAAGATATTCCGTTCTAAGACTGAACGCAGCGTGGCGATCGCCAGCTGCCTAAACACATAATAGAGGTTTTCCAATGAGTGATACCCGACGGCGTGGCCTTGGTGGGCCTGGTGGTGCAGGCGGCCGGCGCAAGTTTATCGCCCGGCGCAAGGTGTGCGGTTTCTGCGCTGATAAGATCCGCACCGCCGATTACAAAGATATCAAGCGCCTGCAGCGCTTTGTCTCCGATCGCGGCAAGATCCTGCCGCGCCGCCGCACCGGCACCTGCGCACGCCACCAGCGCAGCCTGACGGTTGCGATCAAGCGCGCCCGCCACATGGCGCTGCTGCCCTTCGCATCCGCGCACACCCGCGGCTAGCGCAGGCGATGCATAGAGGGTGCCGCCAACGTTTTTGCATCGTCTCTGGCTCTATGCAATGAGAAGCGTAGCAATGGGCATAGGGATGACCTATGCCCATTATGTATGTGGAGAATATGGCCCAGACACCAAAATCGCCTCAACCCCAGAAACCACAGGCGCCCCTGACCCGGCGCGCCATGACGCGCCGCCAGCGCGAAGAGCGCCGCCAGCAGCTGGTTATTATTATTGCGGGCGCTGCGGTTGGCCTTGCGCT
Source organism: Kouleothrix aurantiaca (assembly GCA_001399705.1). Classification (GTDB taxonomy): domain Bacteria; phylum Chloroflexota; class Chloroflexia; order Chloroflexales; family Roseiflexaceae; genus Kouleothrix; species Kouleothrix aurantiaca. Next base: position 2,449 of record LJCR01000580.1, on the reverse strand, counting down.
GCTGGCTGTGCTGATTGGCGTGGGGTACGATAAACTGTGGGTGCCGAGCCGCCCTGTGGCTCAGGCTGGCAACGCCACACTGACGCGCAGCGGCTACTGGGAAGAGCGCCGTAATGAAATCGCCCGCCAGACGGTGCAGAACTTACAGCTGCTGAGCTTCCTTGGCGCACAGTTCGGCAGCCAGATCAGCAGCCAGCTCGCAACTCTTGATGCCGAAGTGCCAAATATTCGCACTGCTGCCGCCGATGATGCGACCGTGAGTAACTGGATCGACCGGCAGGTATTGCTTCAGAGCGCCGCTGCCGACTATAACATTCAGGTCAGCGATGGCGAGATCGCCCAACGGCTTGTGTCCGACCTTGGCCGCGTGTTTTCGCCACCGGCACCGGTGCCAACCTCAACCACTACGCTCACGCCCACCGAGGTAATCGCACCAACTGCAGCTGCACCTGCGGCGCCAACCGCCGCTGCAACCGCTGCTGCCAGCACGACGGATGCGCCTGCTGCAACGGCTACCGAGGCACCGACCACTGTGCCTACCGCTACTCCCCTGCCCGACGCGGCGCTCAGCCAGCAGGATGGCATCATTGGCCGGGTGTACGACGCCTACCAGCAAGAGATGCTGCAGCTCTCGGGCGATCCGAGCGCGCCGCAGAAGGCCAACCTGACGCTCGATGATTTCAAGCGCGCCCTGCACGACCAGTATCTGCGCGACGCAATTTCAGCCAAAGTCGAAGAGCAGCTTTTGCCCGAGGCGAGCTTCACGCCTTCAACCGACCCCACCACGATTGAGGTGCGCCAGATCCTGATCTCCACCACGGCGACGCTTTCTGACACCCAAGAGCAGCAGCAGGCTGCGCTGGCGGCCAGCCGGCCCAAGGCCGAAGAGATTCTGGCGAAGCTGCGCGGCGGCGCCGATTTCGCGGAAACCGCCAAAACCAGCTCCGACGATTATGCCACGCGCGAGGCGGGCGGAACCTTGCCGACCTTCGACATGGCAGGCAAGACGTCGGACGGCCGCAAGATGGACCCCGAGATTGTGAAGGCGGCGCTGGCGCTGAAAGAAAACGAGATCAGCGAGCTCATCCAGACGCCGGCGGGCTGGAGCATTATTCAGCTCGTTACCAAGAAGGCAGATGATACGGCGGTGCAACTGCAAAATGCGCGCAGCAAAAAGCTCGATGAGTGGCTGGCGCAAAAGCGAGCAGCAGCCACGATCGCGCGCTACCCGGCTGTTTCGCCAACGCCGACATCGCCGCCAACTCCCACGGTTGACGTGAACACCCTGCCAACGGTGCAGCTGCTGGCCACGCCGACCGCTACCACAGTGACGACGGCGACGACGACGCTGGAGGCAACTCCCGGCGCGACTGCAGCGCCGTAATTTGGCGACGAAATATGTGGGGTGGCTATGCATGGGTACTCACACCTATGCGCGCCACCCCACGTGTTTCATCCCCGGTTGGTGAACATCTATGCGACGCTGGAAACCGCAACCGTCAATTGGCCTCTGGATCGCGCTTGCCCTGTTGATCGCTGTGCTGATTGGCGCGGCGATTGTGGGTGTGCAACTTGCGCGGCAGCTACAAGGCCCGCCTGAAGGCTGGCCGATCAATCTGGCGCTTTACCGCCAATTGGTGCTGTTCATTGCGCTGCTGCTGGCATCTGGCGTGCTGCTGTACCGCACCCTGGCCGCATTTACGCTGCACTACGAGCTTGACCGCAATGGCCTGTATATTGCCTGGCTTGGCAACCGCGCGGTGGTGCCGCTGGAGCAGGTGCAGAGCGTTGATATTGGCGCCGAGCCAGCGCGCCTGCCGTGGCGATTCCTTCAGGGAATTGGCTACTACTGGGGCGCCGGCCGCACCGGCGATGGGCGTCTGCTTCACCAGTTTTCCACGCGCCCGGCGGCGCAATCGCTCGTCATTTATACTGCCGACCAGGCGTATACCATTTCGCCGGTTGATGGCGAAGGCTTTGTCCAGGATCTTGAGCAGCGCCGCAACCTTGGCGCGACCAAACCGTTGTCGGCCGTGGTTGAACCGAGCCGCATCTTTCTCTACGATTTTTGGAGCGACTCCACTGTACGCCTGCTGCTCCTACTCACGCTGCTGCTCAATCTTGTGGTACTGGGCCTTGTGGCGGCGCGCTACCCCGCCCTGGAGCCGATGGTGCGCATGCGCTTCGATGCCGCCGGGCAGGTGGCTGATCTGCGCCCGCGCCACCAGGTGCTGTTTCTGCCGCTGGCGGCGCTGGCCCTGAGCTTGCTGAACATGGTGATCGGCCTGCTGTTCTACCGGGCCCAGCGCGTCGGCGCGCGCCTGCTCCAGGGCGCCTCGATCGTTGTGCAGATCCTGTTTGGCATCGCGGTCTACACCATTATTCGCTGAGCGGCGCGCGCCCAAACACCAGCGAGCTGTTCATTCCCCCAAACCCAAACGAATTGCTC
>LJCR01000581.1 GCA_001399705.1 Kouleothrix aurantiaca | reverse complement strand
ACGCGGCCCGCGCCGAGCGCGTGGCGGTGGAGTTTGGCGACCTGCTGCTGGCGATTGCCAAGCTGAGCATGCGCCTGAAGCTCGACGCCGAAAGCGCGCTGCGCGGGGCGATTGCCAAGTTCCGCCGCCGCTTCGCCGCCATGCAGCGCACGCTCGCGGAGCAGGGGCGCGACTTCACGGCGCTGAGCGTGCCTGAGAAGGAAGCCCTGTGGGCACAGGCGAAAGACGAGAGCGCGGCGGAGTGAAACACCGGTGCCGCGTGGTGAGTTGGCCTTATTTATCCACAGATTACGCAGACAGAACCACAGAACCACAGAACCGAGAACCGAGAACCAAGAACCAAAGAACCGAGAACCGAGAACCGAGAACCAGGAGCCAACTCGTTAGAAATGACGTTAACGAATGCTTAAAATCATAATCTGCGTCATCTGTGAAATCTGTGGATATCGAATCTGGGGACACTGATAGAAGAATCCATGCCAAAGCCGCCGATTGAACTGTATATTGGCGATGTCGTGCAGACGCGCAAGCCGCACCCGTGCGGCGGCAGCACCTGGCGCGTGGTGCGCCTGGGCGCCGAGATCGGGATGCGCTGCGAGCAGTGCGGGCGGCGCGTGCTGCTGCCGCGCGCGACGTTCGAGCGCCGGATCAAGAAGTTTGTGGCGCGTGGCACGCCCGGCGCTGCGCCCGAGCCGGATTCCGCCGATGCCTAGCGCCCGCCGTTTCTTGCTGGCTTTGCTGCTGCTTGTGCTCATTGGCGCGCAGCCCGCCGGGGCGCAGCAGCCCGCCGCCGCTGGCCCGATCTATCGCGCAGCCGTGGGCGGCACGATCACATCGGTGAGCACCGGCTACCTGCGGCGCGCGCTGCAGCTGGCCGAGGCCGCCAACGCCAGCGCGCTGGTGATTGAGCTGAGCAACCGGGGCGCGGTGCTGAGCGAGGCGCGCGCCTTTGCGGGCGAGATCGCCGCCGCGCACGTGCCGGTGGTGGTGTATGTGACGCCGAGCGGCACGCATGCGGGCGCGGCTGGCGCGATCAGCCCGGAGTTCCAAACCTTCTGGGAGCAGCAGGGTGGCGAGCAACAGTTTGGCCCGCCGATCACGGGCGAGCTGATTCGCGGACCGATGATTGTGCAGTACACGCGCTACGCCCGGCTGGAGCGCCCCGTCGCTGGCGGTGCGGTGCGTGCTGGCGCGCTGGGCGACGAGTTTCTGCGCTTGCCGGGCGGCGGGCCGTACCGCTGGCCCGAGTACCCGCAATAAATTTCCGTACCCAAGGCCACGTCACAGCCCCAAAATTTATTCACAGATTACCCAGATTATAGGCCTTATGACTGTGTAATCTGGGTCATCTGTGGATTGATCTCGTTCTCGTTCCAACGCGGATAGAGCCCTGCTCCCTACCAGCTGCCGCTCGCGCCATCGCCCGACGAACTGCCGCCCGAGTCGAACGACGAGCTGCTGGAGTAGTCGGAGGAAGAGCTGCTTGAGTAGCTCGAATAGTCCGACGACGAGCTGCTCGAATAGTCGGATGTGGCGGTGAAGGAGCTGGACGCGGAATAAGCCTGCGATGAGCCAGTGCTCTTGGGCAGAGTTTCGCTGCGGTGGTCGTGGAAGTTGCAGTTGTAGCAATGGCGCTCGGTGCGCACCTGTATGCGCCCCTTGAGCTTTTTATGCGGCTGGCGCGTGCTGGTGCTGGATAAGGTGCGGTAGTGGCAGCTTGGGCAGCGCGTCAGGTTGCGCTTGCCAGAGGCTCCAACGTTGTCGGTGCCATGGCAGCGCCGGCAACGCCACACCGTGTAGTGCATTGCGTCGATGCGCTCCTCGACTAGCTGGCCCTCGGTCAGCAGCGGCTGCGCTTCTGCCCGCGGCAGTGCGCGCATTGGGCCGCGGCATTTTGCGCAGCGGCGGCCCGATTTCCGGGCTGCGAAAGCAATCAGCCCCACAGCGCCAGCAATTGCCACCACAGCCAGCGCGCCGCCCACCGCGCGGCCAGGCGTCAGGCCGGCGATTGTGGTGCCTGGAGGCAGGGCCAATACCCCCGGAATGCCGTGCGCCCCGGCAACCACCCCCGCACCATATGCGCCCGCGCGAAACTGCGGCAGCATGTCGCGCTCAATCAACTCCTGCAGGGCTGAGTCGTAGGCTGGCCCGTAGCCCTTGCCAAGCTCGATGCGCACCTTGCGATCGTGCACCGCCAGCACAAGCAGCACGCCGTCGTTGCGCGTGCGGTCGCCAATGCCCCAGCTGTTGAACAAGCCCGTCGCAAACGCCTCAATGGTCTGGTCGGGCACGTCGTACTCCGCCAGCGCGCCGATGGTCGCAACTACCAGCTCCACGCCGCGCTCGCGCATCAGCTCATCGTGCACAGAAATAATTGTGGCGCGGTCGCCGGCAGAAAGCACCCCGGCAAAATCGTTGATCGTCGGGTCGATGCGCTGCGGGTACGCTGCCTGGGCGCGCGCGCTGGTGGCGATGCCAGCGAGCAGCGCGGCGACAAGGATTAGGAGGGCCAGGCGAACGAGGCAACGAAGGTACGCATTCATACCGCTCCTCACACGTCTTCCTGCGAATTAGCATGTTCTACAGTACTTTACGCTGGCCGGGCGCGCGCGTTGCAGGAATGTGACACTGCATGTCGTGGCATGGCAGTATAGTATAGGCCACGCCACTCTTCCCGACAATAGCTGGCCGGTGGATCATCAAAACCCGTCCTTCCGGACGATTACAAAATTACACAAACGTGGTATTATTTAAACCTATTGATTATCTTCAAGCTAAAGTGATGGCCCCGATGGCCGTCATATTCAAGAGGTGTGAATGATCGTACAGTCAAGCAACGTTCGCGCGGGCAAACCCGGCACCCCCGACGCTCCAAAGCCCTGGCGCGAGCGCTTGCAGGATGTCCGCACGGCATATGGCAACATTCCCGGCGCGTTTCGGCTGGTGTGGGGTGCCGACAAGCGCAGCACGATTGTGATGGCGGTGCTGACGCTCATCAGCGCGGCGCTGCCGATTTCGCAGGCATGGATCGGCAAGCTGATCGTCGACTCGGTGGTTCAGTCGATCAACGGGAATGTTGGCTCGCAGGCCGGCCTGCAAGCCGCGCTGCCCTACCTGGCGATCGAGTTTGGGCTGATCCTGCTCGGCGCAATCATCTCGCAGGTGCGGCGGCTGGCCGAGCATGTGCTGAACGCGCGGCTGGGGCATTTTATCAATACGTCGGTGATCCGCAAGGCCCTCGCGCTCGACCTGCAGTACTTCGA
>LJCR01000058.1 GCA_001399705.1 Kouleothrix aurantiaca | reverse complement strand
GCGCGCGACGGGTTCCAGCTCTCAAGATCGTGCGCTTCGAAGATGATTGGCAGACCGAGCAGCGGCCCCCACAGCGCGGCCCACCAGCCCGCGCAGATCACCTCGCGCACATACACGGCCTCTACGGGCCGGCCGCGCAGCCGTTCGCCCGCCACCACCAGCGCAGCCATGGCCGCAAACGCCGAGCGCTCGGCGTAGTACCACAGCGTCGAGCGGTACAGGCGCGAAAGCTTGCCGATTGCCGGGCGCGGCAGGTGCAGCGCGCCTACCTCGGCGAAGCGCGACGGCTCGCGCAGCCAGCGCGGGATGATTGCCAGGGTATCGGGCTCGAGGCGGCGCAGCTCGCGCAGAGTTGTGTGGGTCTGGATGGCGTTGGCCGAGCGCAGGGTCAGGCTGGTGGGGTAGGCGATATAGGCTAGTCGCATGGTGGGCTCTGCAAAAGGGGAGAGACGCTGCAATGCAACGTCTCTCCCATGCCGATTAATATGCAGTAGTATGCCTTACTTGCGGATTTCTGGCAAGAAGATCTTGGGAACGCTGAAGCCCTGGGTCAGGTTGACCTGAACGGCGGGCAGCGTACCAACAGTTGCGTTACCGGCGCCGTCCAGGAACTTGACGTAAATGTAGTAGGTGCCAGCCACGCGGCTTGCCGGCGCAATGCCGTTGAACAGGTTCCAGCTAACCGAGAAATTCGGGCGGGGGTTGGGCACCTCGACCGGGAACCACTGCAGGCTGGACGAGTTCGGGTTTGTCACAGGCGTGCGCGAGTTCGCGATCCAGACGCCCCAGAACTGGCTGCCCGCTGGCAGGTTCTCGAACTTGCCATAGGTCGTGTCATCGACATCGACGTTCTGGAAAGTCAGCGTGCGAATAATGCTGTTTGCGCTGTTCACGCTTGGCGCGGTGTTACTGTTCAGCACCGGCAGACCGGCAGTGTTGGGCGTGCCGCTCTGGGCCGTGTTCGCCGGGTCGTAGATCAGCTGCTTGGGCACGATTGTGATATTGCCGAGCTTGTCGGTCACTACCACGTTGATCGTTACCTTGCTGCCGGCGTTCGGGATGCTGCCCTGACCGAGCGTCAGCTTGTTCTGGTAGGTGCCGTTGCTGATTGAGCCTGATGCATTGCTGACTGGCACGGCATAGCCAGACAGACCGCTGCAGTCGTTGTTGTTGTAGATGCCCAGGAAGAACTGCGGCATGCGCGTATAGTCGGGGTCGCCATTATATGCGCCATCGCTGGTGCCATTGTACGTGTCCTGCACTGTTTGGCTGAACGTCGTGGGCAAACCAGCCAGGAAAGGATTGGTGACCTGAATGTTTGCTTGGACTGTACCATCAAACTGTACCGAGGCTTGCGAGCTGCCTTCCTGCGTTGTTGTGCCATTGCGTACCTGGGTATAGAGCACAAGACTCTGGCAGGCGCTCCGATCCAAATTAGCCGGCAAAGCAATTGACTTCGGATTGGTGAATGTTTGCCAGCCATTCGAGTCGTTAGCGGCGTCGGTTGGTGCCGCATTCCAGCGCCAGCGGATCTGGGTGGGGTTGCCGCTGATACTTGTGAACGACACGCTCACCGGGTTCTGGTTGGTTGTGCTGGCTCCGCCCGCGATCACCGGCGTGGCAGACATCTGCGGGATCGATTTATAGTTCACACGTATATACTCGATCTGCCCCTGATCTCTCACCGCTTCCGTTTGGTACGCTACGTGTGCCTCACCATTCTTGGCCGCCACCGAGTTACGGCTGTCTCGGCCAATCTTTGGCATTTCCAGAACGAACTCCCAATCGCTGGTAGGCGTTTTGCCATACAGGAGCACGTGGCGCGTCGAACCGGATGGGTTAGAGGACGTAATGAATACATTACGCTGTTCATCGACGGCGATTCCCGGCCCATACGCGGCATCGCCGTTCGTTGTAGCGATGGTTGTAAAGTTTTCCCACTTACCGCCAGATGGGCGGTTCGCATACGTAATTGCCCAGCTATTCGACGAGAGCTGCTTGCGCCACACAATGTGCTGTACGTTTGAGTTGTCGACAGCGATCGCAGGATCGGCATCGTAGAAGCCATCGTTCGTCACGCTGCCGGCCGAAAACTTCGAGCCGTTCCAGTCAGCATAGCGGATCTGGCCTTTGTTCGTACCAGTGCTGCGGATATACCATACAACGTGTGGCAAATTATCAGGGCCAATGGCGATATCTTCCGAAAACATGTTGCCGCTTTCGGAAAATACCTTGCCACCGTCGCTCCCATTCGACCATGTGGTGCCATCGGTTGAGCGGCGATAGAAAACGCTCGTGCCATCGGCATCGCGCCAGATGATCCAGATCATGCCGTCGCCGCCAACGGCAATACGCACAGGGTTTGGGAAGTTTGTTGATATAACCTGGTGCGCACCTTCCCATGATCGATCTTTCAGCTTGCGGCGGTAGTAAATCGTGCCGCCCACTGCATACGCAACATGGGTATTGCCATTGCTGTCAACAGCTACGTCCGGGAACTGATTGGAGAAATTCGCGCCGGCTGCATCAAAGTACGTTGGCCCAGGGAAGGTGAAGCCGATCGTGGTGGTGTTGGTACCAAGGCGCTGGCTAAAACGCTCGCCCCAGGCTACACCGACTCGGTCGCCGCCAACGCTGATCTGTGGCCCTTCGGACTGATCATCGCCGCTCGATACATCTTGCTGTGCGATGATGGTGCCTTCAGCCTTGCTTACCGGCGGGTTGCCGGCTGGTATCGTAAACAGCAAGCCGCCAAGTAGTAGGAGCGCAAGCAGACGCACGCGGCGTGGCGCGCTAGATAATTGCAGTGTGCGCACATTTACCTCCCAATAACCTGAATATTCTTGAAGAAGGCACCACTCATCGCAACGGTGCTGACACCAGCGCGGCCGGATGTAAGCGTCGCATCTTCGCTGCTGCCAACCAGCTTTCCATTGACATAGCATTTCAGCGATGAGCCTTGTGCGCTCAGCGCAATGGTGTACCAGGTATTGTATGCCAGCGCAGGGCCATCAAAGTTACCGATGCGGGTAGCCTGGCCGTTCACAACCTTTTCGAGAATAAGGTTGCCGCGCTGCTCGGTGCCGAATGTGACAACGCGGAAGCGGTAGTAATTCTCACCATTCTGGCGAGCAATCAAGCCAACTTCCTGCGTACCACGGGCAAGGGTGGTTGCGCGAACGGTCACGTCCGTCCACGCGGGGTCGCCGGTAACGAATCCTGTCGGAATATCAAGGGTCGTGACTCCATCGACACCCTGCTGCGTCAGCAAGCCATTCTCCACCGTCCACAGCGGCGTGCCACCGTCGTTTGTGGGCGGGCCTACACGCTGCCAGGCCGAGAGATCTTTGGCAGAGCTGAATTTGGCATCGAGCAGGAGATTGCCCTGCTCATCGCCGCTCGCAACCGGCGCGGGGGCGGCAGCAATCGCCGGCTGCGGCTCCTCGGTCGGCGCATTATTGATGGGCCGAAGCACTCCAACCAGCTGAGCAGCCAGTTTCAGGTTGCCGTTGGCTTCTGCCGCGCTGCCCTGCTGCGCCAGGCTCACCGCCGAGTCGCGCAGGTTCACCGCCGTCGATACATCCTCGCCGCGCGCTTTGGCGGCGGCAATTTGTGCATCGACCTGCTTCAGCAGATCCTGGTCAAGCGCGCTATTCTGTGCCGGGCGCTCATCGCCCACCGTACCTGATTGGCTTTGTGCAGTTGGAACTGCGCCACAGGCCGCTAACAGCCCAATGAGCACAAATGCCGCGCACAAACGAGGTATCCAGTAGAAATGTGACTGCATAAACTCCTCCCTAAAGGACGTATCTTCGCACTGCCAAAACCACATCGCCCCGTGCTCGCGTGCTGCGCCGCAAGCGCTCCATTGTCTTGCTACGCGCTCGCGTGTTGCGCTGCAAGCGCCTGCTCGTAGTGCGACAGCAGATCGGCTGCAATATGCTCGGAGCGAAACTGGGCCGCCATTTCAGGCCCGCGTGCGCCGAGCATCTCTCTGCGCTTGGGGTCGCTGAGCAAAATGCGCAGGGCTTGAGCGATCGATTCTGGCGATCGAGGTTCAACCACCAATCCATACCCGTGCTCGGCCATATACTCGCTAATACCAGTGGTACGCGTGACAATAGCCGGCGTGCTCAGGGCCGCTGCCTCGATGGCAACCCGGTTGAGCGCCTCGATAACTGAGGGCACAACAACCGCATCTGAGGCAGCCATATATGTTCGAACGTCGTGATGTGGCAATGCTCCAACTAATAAGACGCGCTCGGCGACATTTAGTTCCCGAGCTTGTTGTTCCAAATAGCCGGCATAATCGCCGAACCGCGGGGTGGTGCGGCGAGGGCCAACAATAATGAAATAGGTGTTGGGGGCGGCGGCAAGAACTGCGGGCGCAGCTTTGACGAGGAATTCCACGCCTTTGAACGGGTGCAGGCGCGAAAGGCTCAAGACAATCTGCGCGTCGGCCGGCAAACCGTGCCGTGCGAGAACATCGGCACGTGCGCCCGCGCGAAAATCGGCTGGCACATATTCATCTGGCGGGTAATCGCCGTCGGTAATGTTATATGGGATTGCAAATACCTTTTCGGGTGCACACCCAAGCTCAATGGCTCGGCGGCGAATATATCGTGAATCGGCGCGCACCAGAGCCGCGCGCCGCCAAACATTGCGTAGTAACATCCGAACCGAGCGATAGCGGCCATAGCCATAGTCATAGGCTGGCTCGCCCATAACGTCGGCGCCTGGCAATGTTACAGCAAAAGGTGGATGTAAAGCTTCTGGCATAAAACCGGCGACGACGCCCAACGGAAAGGCTGTTTCTACGTGGGCAAAATCGTATTGATGCTGTGACAGGAAGCGCCGATATGCCCGCATAAGGCCTGGAAAATAGGGATAATGAATAAGCGGGTTGGCGGCCCTGTTTATTGCTTTCGCGGCAAACGATTGGCTAATTGGTAGCCGATATACTGGGATATTATCAAGTAGCTCGAATGTCTCGTGAGAAGCATTCGCGTCGAAGCATAAAAGATCGACGTGAACCTGCTGACGTTGCCACCAGTGAATCACTTCGGTGTGAATCTGGTTTCCCATCAAGTCGCGCGCATAGCGTGGAATAACGTAGAGCAGGCGTTTGATTAGTGGTGTAACGTTTCTAGACTCAAAATTGGTTTCCGCTTGCCCAAGGGGTAGTTGCGAAATTGTTGTAAATGATTTGTGTCTTGTCATGATACCCTAATCCATGAGTTATTGTCAAATATGTGCAACAGTGGTACCAGCTTTGTGGGCAATGACAGAGTCATATACCCTCACAACGCGCTCAGCCAATATGTCGGGGCGGAACTGTTGTTCAAGCGCGCGCGCGCCGCCGGCAACTAAATGCGCGCGAAGTTCTGCTTGTTCCAACACGCTAAGCATCGCATGTGCAAGCGCGGCCGAGTCGTCGTAGGGAATGAGCAGGCCATTTTCACCGTCGCTCACGATCTCATTGACGACCGGAATATTGGTGCTTATCACCGGCGTCCCCGCCGCCATGCCTTCCAACAATGGCAACCCAAACCCTTCATAGCGCGAAGGAAATGGCAGAACAGCGCTTGCACGCAGCAGGGCAAGCTTTTCTTCTTCGCTGATTGTGCCCAGAAAATGCAAGTTGTTCGCTACATTGTGTTCTGCGGCCATGCGTTGCAGGTTTGCGCGCTGCTCGGGATTATGGGTCACAAAAACAAACGACGCGGTTGGGAAGCGCGCCACGACTGCGGGCATGGCTTCGATCACCATGTCGTAGCATTTGCGCACGGTGAGCTGCCCGATGTATGGAATGATTGGCCCGCTAAGCGGCTGCGCAAGGGCTGGCGCTGGCCCGCGCATAAAATCCATGTCGAGCCACAATGGTACCACCGTCATTGGCCGATCGCCAAAGCCAAGCTGGTTTAGCACATCTGCCTCATGCTGCGAGCAAGGCAGAAACGCATCAACGTGGCGCAGTGGAGCGTGAATACCATAGTTGCGGAAATTCTCACGCAGCCGCCGATCGCGCAAGGTTTGGCGCAGCGCGCCACCAAACGAATAAATAAGCCACTCGGGATGTGGCTGGTGCTCATACGGGCGCTCGCGGTCGGCGACAAGCCAGCGATCGTGAAATGGGCCGAGCCATGTCCATACAATCGGAATGTTGCGTTGCTTGAGCCAGCGCACGGCCTGCCAGGCGAGGACATTACGCGGGTGCATAATATGCACAATATCTGGCTGCGGAATCTGCGCCAACGCTGCCACAAGATCGCGTGCTGGCCAAAACTGCGGTCGTACCCGGTGCACGCGAATGCCGTCGATAGTTTCTTCGCGCGTATCCAAACCCAGATGCGGCTGCTCGGGCTGCCAATAGGTAATTGCGTGGACTTCATGGCCGGCGCGCACGAGCGCCTGCCCCAGCGTGCGTTCGGGCCAGTTACGGAAGTGGCGGCTTACTCCGCCCAAACCGAGGATCAGAATACGCATTGATTGTATGCGATGTGTGAAAGCTACAGGTTCATCATTCGTTGCTTGAATCTACCTGCACCTTCACCTATATATGCTTCGTGGCAAATCTACAGAACACGCAGAATCCAGCGCTTGCCCGGTATTTTCAGCTGGCTTAGCTGGCGCCGATCCTGTGGGTCGATCCCGCCAAGCAGCCGCAGCGCTGCGAGAAACACCCCACCACCTATCGCGCTGATTGCCAGCAATCCGGGCAATACCATAAGTCGCTCTATGCTCGATGCGCTGGCGCTGGGCAAAGGCACCAACCAGCCCAGCATGCCCAACACGATCGCCATAGCGCCGCTTGCCAGCGCAACGCGCCCGCTGAACTGCCAGGGCCAGCGCAACCCAAGCAGGCGGTATCCATTTGCGGTGGCCCAAATGCCCGCCAGCACGCGCGCTAAGCCAAACGCCAAGGCCGCGCCCACGCCGCCAAGCAAAGGAAACAGCAGCACCACCAGCGGCACGCAGACCAAGGTCAGCAGCCGCGAGATCACGATCACGCGCAGTTTTTCGTACACGATCAGGGCGTTGTGCGCAGTGGTCAGCAGCGACTCCAGAAACAGGCAGGGGTACCAGAATCCAAACGAGCGGTGCGGCTTCGATATATTTGCTTTGCAGCAGCGCAAAGATCGGGCGTGCCAGCAACACAAGGCCCACGCCGCCAGGCACGAGCAGGAGCACTTGCAGCCGCACCAGCGACTGATAGGCGCCATTCAGCGTGCCGCCTTCACCTGCGCGCACGCGCGTGAACAAGGGCACCTGTACGCCGACCATTGGCGTGTACAAGTAGGAAAGCACAACCTTGACAATATTCACGCCAGCCATCAGCACCGCGATCTCAACCGCATCCGACGCGAAAAAAGCTGCGAACCCGGCACTGGCCAGGTAGTCGGTCGCTGTCATCAGGAAGGAAACGCTGCAGTAGCGCACGAAGCCAGGCGGCAGCCAGTTGCCGTCATCGGCGTCGGCGGGTGTGGGCGCAAGCTGGCGCTGATGCCGTAGCACCTGCCAGCCCACCAGGGCTGTAGCAACGGCCGGCGCGAACACCATCACTGCCACCACGCCAGCAATATCCCACCCAGCCAGAATAACGGCAGCGGTGAACAGCGGCGGCATCAGCTGGGCTGCAAGGGTGATGCTGTTCCAGGCGCGCTGGCGGAAAAAGCTGCTCAGGTAGGCCATGAGCACGTCGTAGAAAATGCCGAACAGCAGCACCGCAAGGATTGTGCCAATCAGCACCCCGCCCGACTGCTGAATAAAGCTCAACAGGCGTTGCTGGTCGCTCGCCGGTACATTGATCGCGTCGTTCACAAGATTGCGCAGGTAGGCAAAATAACGATTGCGCAGCAGCAGAAGCGCGCCGCCGATCACGAGCAAGAGCGCCATCTGCGCCCCCAGCGCAACCAGTAGCAGGCGTGTTACAGCGCGGCGGCCGCCACGGCCATTGCTTTCGGGAATAAACTTCGGAAGTGCCCGCCCGGTGCCGAGGTCGATCCAGGTGCCTAAACCATTATTTGTCGCGCTAATGAGCGATAACACGCCATAGCTAATTGGGGGCAGCACAGTCAGCTTAACCAGTGTTTGGAAGATTTCGGCCAGCATGCGGATCGGCACGAACAGCACATTCCAAAGAACTGCACGTGAAACTTGCGAGCTTAGCGAAGGTGATTTAGTTGTAGCAGGCTCTGGTGTCATAAGCCGGGCTATTCTACCATATTGCACTACGGGCAGCGTTGCCGCGGCAGCTTTCTCACCCAATTTTCAGTTTACCTTCATCATTCGGCAGCAGCAGCGTGCTAGAATGCAGCCGCCTTGGTGTGTGTTTCGTGGAACAAATTTGCGAGTTATTTCGTCGGATGGTTATGAGTATAAGCTTCCTTTTTCCAGAAGCGCTGTGGTTACTTCTTCTACTTGTGCCGCTTTGGGCAATGGCGCGGGCCGTTCGCCGGCAGCGCACTGCCCACGGTTTGTGGGTCAGCCTTGCTATGCGCAGCGCGCTTATTGTGGCGCTTGTGCTTGCCCTGGCCGGCACCCGGATTGATCAGAAAGCGACGAATCTTACCACTGTGTTTCTGGTCGATCGTTCGGCTTCGATCCTGCCAGCAATGCGCGCGCGCGCCGACACATTTGTGCGCGATGCGCTGGCTGCGCTGCCCCTTGGCGACCGCGCTGCCGTGGTGGCGTTTGGCGCCGATGCAGTGGTTGAGCGCGCGCCGGGGCAGGATACCGCCTTAAGCGCCTCGCAAGTATTCACCAACACTGCCACAAATATCC
>LJCR01000579.1 GCA_001399705.1 Kouleothrix aurantiaca | reverse complement strand
GCATGGGCTCGTCGGGCTTGGTTTCGGGCGGCGGCAGCTGGTTGAGAATCGCCTCGAACAGCGGCTCCAGCGTGTCGTACATCTTCAGCGGCGAGCGCCCGGCCTGCCCGGTCAGCGCGTTGGTGTAGATCGTGGCGAATTCAGCCTGCTCGTCGTTCGCGCCCAGATCGACAAACAGGTCGAAGGTTTCGTTGACGACATGGTTGGGCCGCGCGTTCGGGCGGTCGACCTTGTTGACAACGACGATGGCGCGGTGGCCGGCCTGCAGGGCCTTGCGCAGCACAAAACGCGTCTGCGGCATCGGGCCGTCCATGGCGTCAACCAGCAGCAGCACGCCGTCCACCAGGTTCATCACCCGCTCGACCTCGCCGCCAAAGTCGGCGTGGCCAGGCGTGTCGACGATGTTGATCTTCACGTCTTTATAGACGACGGCGGTGTTCTTCGACATGATGGTGATGCCGCGCTCGCGCTCAAGGTCGTTCGAGTCCATCACGCGCTCGGCAACCTGCTGGTTGTCGCGGAAAATGTGGCTCTGGCGCAGCATCGCGTCAACCAGCGTGGTCTTGCCGTGGTCGACGTGTGCGATAATCGCAATATTCCGAATGTCTTTTCGTTGCATCTTCTTCGCAAAAAATACCTCGACCACAGTGGGTCGAGGCTGTGTTTAATAAACTAGGCGCAGTGTACCACAGAGCCGGGGGTGCGTCAAAGAATTCGCTCCCTACGGCTTGTGCCACGCCCGCCCATCGCGCTCGATCAGCGTGTCGGCCGCCTCGGGGCCCCAGGTGCCTGGCCAGTAGGGCGCGGGCTTGGCGGCGTGGCCCTGCGCCCAGCCTTCCATAATTGGCGTGATCAGCGACCAGGCGGCTTCGACCTCGTCGCGGCGGATGAACAGCGTCGCATCGCCCAGAATGGCATCCAGTAGCAGCCGCTCATACGCTTCGGGCGATTCTTTCCCAAAGCCCTCGTCATAATCAAAACCGAGCTCGACCGGCTGGAGCTGCAGCGACGACCCGGGCGGCTTCAGGCCGATGCACAAATTAATGCCTTCGTTCGGCTGGATGCGCAGCGCCAGGACATTTGGCTCCATGGCCTGGTCGGGGCCGCTGTGCCCGGCGTGGTCGCCGTTGTGCGCAAACAGCATCAGCGGCGGCTGGCGGAACTGAATGCGCACTTCGGTCAGGCGCTGCGGCAGCGATTTGCCGGTGCGCAGGTAGAAGGGTACGCCCGACCAGCGCCAGTTGTCGATTGCCAGCTTCATCGCCACAAAGGTTTCGGTCATCGAGCTGCGCGCTACGCCCGCCTCGTTGCGGTAGTCGGTGTACTGCCCGCGCACGGTGAACTGGCCAGTTTCCTCGGCCGCAATCGGGCGGATGGCCTGCAGCGCCTTGACCTTTTCGTTACGCACGCCGTCGGCGGTAAAGGCGGCTGGCGGCTCCATGGCGATCAGCGCCAGCACCTGCAACATATGGTTCTGCACCATATCGCGGATCGCGCCGGCGGTGTCGTAGTAGCCGCCGCGCCCTTCCACGCCAATCTGCTCGGCCACCAGAATCTGCACATGGTCGATATAGCGGCGGTTCCACAGCGGCTCGAAAATGCTGTTGCCCAAGCGGAAGGTCAGGATGTTCTGCACCGTTTCCTTGCCCAGGTAGTGGTCGATGCGGTAGACCTGCGTTTCGTCGAACACGCCCAGCACATGCGCGTTCAGCTCCTCGGCGCTCGCCAGGTCGCGCCCAAATGGCTTTTCGATGATGATGCGCGTCCAGCCGTTCGCGCCGCGCCGTCCCGGCGTGCCGTTCAGGCCGGCTTCGCCCAGGCGCGTCACAATGCGCGGGTAGGCGTCGGGCGGCGTGGCAAGGTAGAACAGGCGATTGCCCTGCCCCGGCTCCACGCCGCGCTCGGTGTCCAGCCGGTCGAGTAGTTCGCGCAGCCCGGTGTAGCCGGCCGGGTCGTCGAATTCCGCGGTGTGATAATGAATATTGTTTGCGAACGCTGCCCACTCACCCGCATCGACCGGCTGCGTGCGCGAGTGTGCCGCAACGCCCGTGTGCATCTCCTCGCGGAACTGCTCGTCGCTCAGGGGCGTTTCGCCAAGGTAGTAGAGCACCTGTGCCTGCTCGTCGAAGCGCGAGCGCTGGCGCACCCAGCGGCCAGTCGCGCCCTGGCGCACAAAATCGAGATTCCAGGCCGGTGTCACCGGGTCGTAGCGCTCGGCCACCACCCAGACAATCTCGTTGGCGCGGAGGGTGCGGGCCAGGCGGCGCTTGGCCTCGGCCAAACCTTCTTCAGGCGTCGGCAGATCGAAACCGAGTGCGTCCAGGTTGGGCACGCGGGCAGATTCTTGTGTCATGCTTTCTGTTCCTCGCTTGTGGGTTTGCTGGGCGCCATTATACCATTGCCGCGCCGCGCCGCTGCAAGCATTGTACACCGAAGCGGTCGCCGCAATGTCGCGCCTGCGCAGCCAAGTAAAGGCGCCAAAATTCATTCACAGAGCACACAGATTACGGAGCTTCTTATCTGTGTAATCTGCGTAATCTGTGGATACATGAGCTTACCCAACTTTGGCATAGCTCTGCCAAGGGCCGATTAATGAATTGACTTCCCGCCAGCCCCCGTGTTACAATAAAGCTAGGCCGGTGTAGCTCAGCTGGCAGAGCAGCTGTTTTGTAAACAGCAGGTCGTCGGTTCGATCCCGACCACCGGCTCCATCCTCATGCCACCCTCACAACCAGATTTGACAGCGCCGCGTGTGTCGCGTATAATGCCACGCGTTGCCGCAAGCGGTAGCTTAAAGATGGGTCGGTACCGAAGTGGCCAACCGGGGCAGACTGTAAATCTGCTGGCTTACGCCTTCGCTGGTTCGAATCCAGCCCGGCCCACCATCCGAGTTTTGAGTTTTGAATGTTGAGTTTTGAGTTGCTCATTCAAAAGTCAACGCTCAGCACTCAAAACTTTTCTTTGCCCATGTAGCTCAGTTGGTAGAGCACGTCTTTGGTAAAGACGAGGTCTCGGGTTCGAGTCCCGACATGGGCTCCAGATGTTTGACGATCCGCATCGCGCGGATCATTCCTATTTTTGTTTGTGTCGGCCCCGCTGGCGCAGCAGAAGTTATGGAGGCCTAGAACCGTAATGGCGAAGCAGAAGTTCGAGCGAACCAAGCCACATATCAACGTCGGGACGATTGGTCACGTTGACCACGGCAAGACGACCCTGACCGCCGCCATCACCAAAGTGCTGGCGATGAAGGGCGCGGCCAAGTATACC
>LJCR01000578.1 GCA_001399705.1 Kouleothrix aurantiaca | reverse complement strand
TCGGCTGATTGTCTACCAGCTTGCGCGACAGCTCCACATCAGTCGATTGCAGCTTGCCATACATCTCGGCGTTCTTGGCAATTGCCGAATTGAGCGACTCGACCGTGCCGCGCGCATACGCCAGGATCGTTTTCATCGACCCGTCGACATTCTGTTCGCGGATGCGGTTCACCATCATCTGGCGCGCCCACTTTTTATTAAAGCGCCCAACCAGGCGCTCCATGCCGCGCGCATCTTTCATGGTCGCAACATTGCGGCCCAGGTCATCGAGCTCGGAAGTCAGATCCTCGATCAGGGTTTGCAGATCACCGGTATACTGGCGACCACTGCTGATAGCCGTGTCGAGCTTGCTCAGATCGGCGACATTTGCAGTTTTCTGCTTGCTGGCCGCAGTGAGCTGGTCAATCGTCGAGAGATAGTCGGATATCCCGGTGTCGAGTTCTTTTTCCAGCTGCAACTCTTTGGCGCGCACTGTTTTCAGCTTGGCAGCCTTGGCTTTGCCGCCCTGCGCCTTTTCCAGGATCTGCTCGTCGACCATGATATTCCTTCCTTTGTAGATCTGCATCGTGCCGGATCTGGCCGATCTCAGGTGTATATACGCGCCGGCACACTCGGCGTTGCACGAAATCATCCCCAATCTTGGTACGTGGCTCGCAAGCCTTTTTAGCCCGGCCAAGGGTACGATACCACAGCCTGCAAGGCACTTGCAATAGAATGGACGCTTGTGGTAATAAGTTTGATATGTTTTATTGTATAATGGTGCTATCTTTTGCATCGTCTAGTGACAATAGGAACATGATGAGCGATCACAGCAGGAAGCCGAGCATGCATCAGCGCGGTGATCAGGTGTTTGTCGTCGCTGCGCACGGGTCGGAGCACCACGAGTTATACTTGTGGGCAATGTACCGGGAAAAGTCGTTTGTCCAGTGGGAAGAAAATGGTGTTACGCTTGCCGACGGCACACACACCGGGCCATCCTACGTGCTGTGGGTGCCGGCGCCAGATGAAACGGCTGAAGCTGCCCCGGCAGACGAAGAAACCGAGGAAGCCGGGCCGGCCAAGCCAGCGCGCAAGCCACGCAGCGCCAAAACCACCCGCTACAAAGGCGTCACGCGGATCGATCACCCGGCCAAGCGCACCTTTGGCTACATGGTGCGCGTCGCCTGGAAGGGCGAAATTCACCAGAAGTTCTTTTCCGACAAGCGCTGCGGCGACCGGCTGGCAGCGTTGGACGCAGCCATTCAGTGGCGCGACCGCACCGAGCAAGAGATTGGCAAGCCGCGCACCGAGCGCATGGTGTTTGGCAAGCCCGGCGGCGCAAACCCGGCGGTGGGCGTTTCGCGCCGGCGCGAAAACCACACCGAGTACTACGAGGCAACCTGGCTCAACCCCGAGGGCCGCGTGCAGCGCACGCGCTTCTCGATCGCAAAGCACGGCGAGCGCAAAGCTCTGCGCCTAGCAATGGCGGCGCGCCAGCGCAACGAGCGCATTCGCTACCGCACGCCGCGCGAGTAACCCAGCCCCGCGTCAGGGGATTGCCATACAGCAATGACATTGCGTAAGACAATGCAAAGATGATTCGTGTGTAGGCCCCGCCGAAAGGGGATATGGCCGGCACCGCCAGCCAGCACACGACTGTTCGCCAGCGCTTCCATAGCGCATCGCCGAAACAAACAAGGCAGGTGTTGAATTGTTCAACACCTGCCTTGTTTGTTTTCGCCCAATTAATGCTTCCCTAATTTCATGGCGCTACTCTATGTCTTGAATCCTTGTGGTAAGGACAGAAGAAGAGAAGCGAGTGCAGGTATGCAATCATCTTTGCTGCGCACGTGCCGCATTCTGGCACTATTGCTCGTCGCGGCCGCAGTGGCCGGGTGCGGCACGCAAACAATGAGCCTCACGAATGGCATCGCCGCCACCCAGCCGGCTGCCTCGGTGCCCAAATTTTCGCACATTTTTGTGATCGTGCTGGAGAATCGCGCGTACGATCAGGTTATTGGAAACCAGCAAGAATCCTACCTCAACTCGCTGGCCCACGAGTACAGCCTGGCCGAGCAATACTACGGCGTTTCCCACCCAAGCCTGCCAAACTACCTGGCCCTGATCGGCGGCGACACCTTTGGCATCAGCAGCGACTGCACCGATTGTTTTGTCAACCAGACCAACCTGGTCGACCAGATCGAGGCCAGCGGGAGAAACTGGACTGCTTACCAGGAATCGATGCCGCACGCATGCTTCATGGGTGATGCGCCGCCGTCGTATCGCCAGAAGCACAATCCATTCATCTATTTCGACAATATCCGCAACAACCCGGCGCGCTGCGCGAAGATTGTGCCCTTCACCCAATTCGCAAGCGATGTTTCTGCGAATACTGTGCCCGATTTCGCGTGGATTACGCCGAACATGTGCAACGACGGGCACGACTGCCCGGCCAGCACAACCGACGCCTGGCTGCGCACGGTGGTGCCGCAGATCACGGGTTCGCCGGCCTGGCGCGACAATGGCGTGCTGTTCATTACCTTTGATGAGAGCGAAAAGGCCGACGAGAACGGCTGCTGCCAATACGCGCAGGGCGGGCGCCTGGCCACACTTGTGATCTCACCATTGGGCAAGCCAGGCTTCCGCTCGTCAATTGGCTACGATCACTACTCGCTGCTCCGCACGATCGAGGCGTCCTGGGGCTTGGAGCCGCTCAACAAGGCGGCCTGCGCGTGCACGCCCACCATGGCCGATTTCTTTCAATAGCCCGAGTTTTCGGTCGCCTGATTGGCAGAAACGCTGGATAGTCTGCGGCCACTCAAAAGAATTTTCTCGGGGAGGCACAGCCTCCCCTGCTTTTTGCCACGAGCAGGCGGAAAGAAGAATTTCTGGAAGGCTGACGCACCTGAAGCCGCCCGCTTGAGCACCTGTGCAGCTGCTGTGGGACATAGTGCAGGGGGAGAAGAGGAGTGGTGGGCCGCGCAGGATTCGAACCTGCAACCAAGTCGTTATGAGCGACGTGCTCTGCCATTGAGCTAGCGGCCCAACGCGAATATCCTACCACGTTCGCGGGGCGCATGCAAGACCTTTCGAACTGCCCGAGGGCAAATGCGCAAAGCTTCACCTCACCCCAATGTCACGCCCCTCTTCCAAGTTCCTTCTGGTATACTATAGCTAAGTGCAAAACCATTGATCAAGATTGGGAGGAAATCGGTACCCACAGTGCTGGAAAAAGGCTCGTGCATCGGCAGCCGAGATTTGCTGCAGGGCTCTCGCGATTGCGTCCTCCAGTTTG
>LJCR01000577.1 GCA_001399705.1 Kouleothrix aurantiaca | reverse complement strand
CCCAACGATCTGGACGCCTACTTCGGCAAGAGCGCGGCGCTCCAGCACCAGCCCACACCCGACTACGCCGCCGCCGCCGCTGTGCTGGCACAGGCCGCAGGCGTCGCGCCCGCTGTACCCAGCGTGCCCACCCGGCAGGGCTGGTTGCTGCGTGCGCAGGGCAACAGCCTTTCGTATGGCAGCGACGAGCAGAAGGCAGCGTATGCGCAGGCCGAGCAGAATTTCCGCAAAGCCACGCAGCTCAACGCGAAATATGCCGAGGCATTCACCGGGCTGGGCTGGATCCTGCAAGACCAGGCCAACCTGACCGGCGACGCGCAACAATACCAGGAATCGGTGGATATGCTTCAGCAGTCGCTGGCGCTGCAGGAAACCCAGTCGTCGGCGCACAACGCGATTGGCTGGAGCTATCGCGGCCTCAAAAAGTACGACGACGCCGAGCAGGCATTCCGCCGCGCCACTGAGCTGGATACCCACTATGCCGATGCCTTTTATGGGCTGGGCCGCACGCTGGAAGACCTGGGCAAGAAAGATGAAGCGCGCGACGCCTACAAAAGCGCGCTCGACAACGGCAGCGCCGACGCGCAGGCCGCGCTCGACGCCCTGAAAGCCCCGCCCACCGAAGCCAACCTTGCGCAGGCCGATGCAAACGTGGCGCAGGCGGCCGCCAGCCTGGCGAAAGCGCGCCTGAGCCGCACGCACGCCGAGCTGGTTGCACCCTTTGCGGGCACGGTCGCCACAGTCAATATCAAGCCCGGCGACACGGCCGGCAGCGGGGCCACCGCTGCGGTCTCGATAGTCGATGACTCGGCGTTTCATGTGGATGTGAGCATCAGCGAGGCCGACCTGGGCAAGCTCAAAGTTGGCCAGGCCGCCGAAGTCGAGCTGGATGCGCTGCCGGGCCAGCGGCTGGATGGCACGCTCGACTATATTGCGCCGACCGGCACCACCGAGCAGAATGTCACCACCTACCTGACGCGCGTAACGCTCAAGCCCACCGATCAGCAGCCGCGTCGGGCTGAGCGCAGCCGTGTCGATCATCATCGACAAGCGCACGAATGCCCTTCTGGTGCCGAGCGGCGCGGTGCGCGAAACCGACAACGGCCCGCAGGTGCAGGTCAAGCGCGGCAACGATACCGCCCTTGTGCCGGTGAAGATCGGCCTGATTGGCGACAGCGACACGGAGGTTATTTCCGGCCTGCAGGAAGGTGACGAAGTCATTCTGCCCGGGCCGCGCCAGCGCACCGGCGGCTTTGGGCCGGGCGGTTAAACGCAGCGCTGTGACTCTTCGCCCGGCAAACGTTGGAGAATTGAATGCAAAAAGCTGAACATATTCCGGCAGCGGCCGCCCCACGGCGCGGCTTTCGGCTTGTGTCGGGCAGCGGCCTGTGGGAAAGCCTGCGGATCGCGCTGACCAGCCTGCGCGCCAACAAGCTGCGCACGGTGCTGACCATGCTCGGCATCATTATTGGCGTGGCCTCGGTGGTGGCGCTGCTGGCGGTCGGCAACGGCGCCCAGGCGGCGATCACCAGCCAGATCGCCAGCATCGGCAGCAATATCCTGACGGTGTTTCCGGGCCGGCAGCGCGGCCCCGGGCCGGGCGCGCCTGCCCAGTCGCTCACCCTGGCCGACGCCGAAGCCATGATGAAGCCCGGCGTGCTGCGCGGGGTGGTGGCGATTGCGCCCTCGTTCCAGGGCTCGGCGCAGATCGTCGCCGGCGCGAACAACACGCAGTCGAGTGTCGTGGGCATCACGCCCAGCTACTTCGCGGTGCGCAACCTGACGATTGCGCGCGGCGACTACATCAGCGACGCGCAGGTGCGCGGCCAGCGCTCGGTGACGGTGATTGGCAGCAATGTGGCCGAAGACCTGTTTGGCCTGGCCAACCCGGTTGGGCGCACGCTGCGCATCAAGGGGCAAACCTTTCAGATCATTGGCGTGCTGGAATCCAAGGGCGGCGGCGGCTTTGGATCGATCGACGACCAGCTCTTCGTGCCGATCGGCGTGGCCCAGCAAAAGCTGTTTGGTGCGCGCAGCGCCGACAACGCCAGCCTGCGCATCTCGAACATCAGCCTGCAAGTCGATACTGCCGACCAGATGACGGCGGTGTCCGACCAGATCGCACGCGTGCTGCGCCAGCGCCACCGCCTCGAAGCCGACGGCACGGAAGATGATTTCACCGTCTTCAACCAGGCCGACGTGCTGTCGTCGCTGAACCAGATCACCTCGGTGCTGACGGCCTTTCTCGGATCGATTGCCGGCATCTCGCTGCTGGTGGGCGGCATCGGCGTGATGAATATTATGCTGGTGAGCGTCACCGAGCGCACGAAAGAAATTGGGCTGCGCAAAGCCGTGGGCGCGCGCCGCCGCGATATTCTGCAGCAGTTCCTGATCGAAGCGCTGGTGGTGAGCCTGATGGGCGGCATCGTCGGCCTGCTGATTGGCGTCGGCATCTCGTTTGCGGTGCGCCTCACCGGGCTGATCACGCCGGTGGTGACGCCCGGCGCGATGCTGCTGGCGCTGGGCTTTTCAATGGCGGTGGGCCTGTTCTTTGGCATCTACCCTGCGCGGCGTGCGGCGCGGCTGCGCCCGATCGAGGCGCTGCGCTATGAGTGAGAAGGAAAAGGAATGAGCGGCAATCTGCAACCATTTATCTACGTCGTCATCGGCCTGCTGGTGATCGGCGTGCTGTTTCGCGTGATTAAAGGCGTGGTGCGCCTGGTGCTGACGCTGGGTGTGCTGGCGATTGTGGCCTTTCTGGTGCTGCGGGCGTTAAGCTAGCGCCCTTTCGAGTGATTGGGTATATCCACAGATTGCACAGATGACACAGATGAGAGGCGCGCAAAGAATCATAATCTGCGGCATCTGCGCAATCTGTGGATGATTTTTGAACTTCTGCTGCGCGATGGGAGAAGTATATGGCGCTGATCGATATTCAGAACGTCGCGAAAGTCTACAAAATGGGCGATGTCGAGGTCCACGCCCTGCGCGGCGTGTCGCTGACGATTGAAGAAGGCGAAATGGTGGCGATTATGGGGCCGTCGGGCAGCGGCAAAAGCACCCTGATGAACATCATGGGCTGCCTCGACCAGCCATCCAGCGGCACCTACCTGCTCGACGATGTGGACGTTGGTAGCCTGAACGACGACCAGCTCGCCGCGATTCGCAATCGCAAGGTCGGCTTTGTGTTCCAGCAGTACATGCTGCTGCAGCGCACCGACGCCCTGCGCAATGTCGAGATGCCGCTGCTCTACGGCGATGGCCGCGACCGCCCGGCCCGC
>LJCR01000575.1 GCA_001399705.1 Kouleothrix aurantiaca | reverse complement strand
GCGGGCGGCAGCGTATACTGCCTCGGTTGGCGCGGGCGCATTGACCGTAGGGTCGACGCAGTTGGCGACGCGCACGTCGGCCCGCGCGCCCAGCGCCGCCGCCACGCCCTCGGCCACTTCCGCCACGCGGCGGTGCAGCAAGGCGCGCGTGGACTCGTCGAAGCTGCGGATGCTGCCGCGCAATTCGGCCTTTTCGGCAATGATGTTGTGGGCCGAGCCGGCATGCAGCATACCCACCGTCACCACGCCGGCCTGCTCGGCCCCCAGGTTGCGCGCCACAATCGTCTGCAGCGCCACCACAATCTGCGCGGCAGCCAGCACGGCATCGACAGCTTGCTCGGGGTGAGCGGCGTGACCACCGCGCCCGTGTACCGTGATGTCGAAGGTGTCGGCGGCGGCCATGAGCGCGCCACTGCGCACCACGGCGGTGCCGGTTTCGAAGCCCGACCAGACGTGCAGGCCCAGGGCGGCATCCACGCGCGGCCCTTCCAGCACGCCCTCACGGATCATGGCGTTCGCGCCGCCCAAACCTTCTTCGGCGGGCTGAAACATGAGCTTGATCGTGCCGCCAAAGGCATTGCGATGGCGCGACAGCAGCGCGGCCACGCCCAGGCCAATCGCGACATGCCCATCGTGGCCGCAGGCGTGCATCACCCCCGGCGTTTGCGAGCGGTAGTCAGCGGTGTTGGCTTCCTCAATCGGCAGGGCATCCATATCGAAGCGCAGTAGCACCGTGCGCGCGCCCGGCTGCTCGCCCGCCAGCAGACCAACCACGCCGGTCTTGCCCACGCCCGTCACGACCTCGTAGCCCAGCGCGCCCAGTCGTTCGGCCACAATCCGCGCGGTGCGAACCTCCTGAAAGCCCAGCTCGGGGTGCATATGCAGGTCGCGGCGCGTCGCCACCAGGTCGTCGTAAAGCGCATTGGCCTCGGCCAGAAATGCGTTGCTCATCGCGTGTTCCTTTCTGTGTGCGGCTGCGGGGATTATACCAGTATGCAGTTGGCAGGTTGCAGATTGCCAAGTTTTGAATATTGAGTGTTGAATGTTGAATTGGCAGGTGGCAGTACGCAGTTGGCAGTCGGCAGTAATCTGCAACGTTCCAACATTCAACCTGCCAACCCTCAGTTCGCTGCGCTCTTTGCGTTCTTTGCGGTGAAATTTCCTTCGTCCTTAGTCTTTTGTCTTCCGTCGGTTTTCAGTCGTCGCCCCGGTATCCTGCCGGAGAATGATTTGTGATGCGAATATGTGTGCTACAATGCGGCGGCGTATTCTCACACCAGGCGAAAGCAGCATGAAGCAACGCGACGATCAGCGCGACGCGCCAATTGTGGTGGCGGGGCTGAGCAAGACCTATCAGGTGCCCGAGCGCGAGGGCGGCTTTGGCGCGGCCGTGCGCAGTTTTGTGCGCCGGCGCTACCGCGATGTCCACGCCGTGCAGGAGGTGAGCTTCACGATTGGCGCGGGCGAAGTGGTTGGCTTCCTGGGGCCGAATGGCGCGGGAAAAACCACCACGCTCAAGATGCTGGCCGGCCTGCTGCACCCCACCGGCGGCAGCGCGCGCGTGTTGGGCTACACACCCTGGGAGCGCAACAACGACTACCTGCGCACCATGACGCTGGTGATGGGCCAGCGCAATCGCCTCTCGTGGGATATCCCGGCCGCCGATTCGTTTCTGCTCAACCAGGCGATCTACCGCATCAGCGACGAGGATTACCGCCGCACGCTGGGCGAGCTGGACGAACTGCTTGAGCTTTCGCCAATTATGCGCAAGCCGGTGCGCAACCTCTCGCTGGGCGAACGCATGAAGTGCGAGCTGGCGGCTGGCCTCCTGCACCGCCCGCAGGTGCTGTTTCTCGACGAGCCAACGATCGGGCTAGACATCACCGCGCAGGTGCGTATTCGCAATTTTCTGCAGGAATACAACCGCCGCACCGGCGCGACCATCCTGCTCACCAGCCACTACATGGCCGACGTGACGGCGCTGTGCGAGCGGATCGTGATGATCCACCACGGCCAGCTCAAGTACGACGGCAGCATCGCCGACCTCTCGCGCCGGATCGCGCCATTCAAGCTGGTGGGCCTGGCGCTGCACGATGGCGCCGCGCCCGACCTGAGCCGCTACGGCACACTCCTGCCGAACGACGACGGCGATGGCAAGCAGCGCCTGCAAGTGCCCGCCGCCGATGTCGCCGCCGTGACGACGCGCCTGCTGTCGGAGCTGCCCGTGCTCGACCTGACAATTGAAGACCCGCCGATTGAAGATGTGATCGAGCGCGCCTTCCACGAATAAATTGGAGGCATTCGAATGCTTCAGATCTACCGGCGACTCTGGCAGGTGAACTGGGCCGAGCAGTGGCAGTATCGCGCCAACCTGCTCATGTACCTCTTGTTCTGGCTGGTGTCGCCGATTGTCTACCTGGCGGTGTGGACGACGGTGGCGCGCGAGCAGGGCAGCATCAGCGGGCTGAGCGCGAACGACTTCACGACCTACTACCTCGCCTTGCTGATTGTCGACAACCTGACCACGCAGATCACCATTCACAGTCTGGCCTACAAAATTCAGGATGGCACGCTTTCGGGCGAGCTGATGCGGCCCATCCACCCAATTCTCACCAACACGCTGGTGAACAACCTGGCCTTCAAGGCGCTGATGCTGTTGGTGCTGATCCCGGTGTGGCTGATCCTGTGCGTCCTGTTCCGCCCCGATTTCAGCGGGGTGACGGCGGGAAATGTGCTGCTGGCGGTGCCGGCGCTGGCGCTGGGCTTTGGCATCAACTTCCTGTTTGGCGCGATCATCACCTGCGTGGCGTTCTGGACCACGCGAGTCTACTCGCTGAACGAATTTTACGAAGCGCTCTCGATCATGTTTGGCGGGCAGTTTGTGCCGCTGGTGCTGTTGCCCAACGGCGTGCAGCAGGTCGCGCAGTTTCTGCCCTTTCAGCTGCGTTTGTTCTTCCCGATCGAGCTGATCCTGGGCAAGCTCGCGCCTGAGGCGATTGCGTGGAATTTCGCGCTGGGCGTGCTATGGTTCGTGATCGCGCTCGTGCTGTTCAGCTGGGTGTGGCGCGCGGGCGTGAAGCGCTTTTCGGCAGTAGGGGCATGAACAGTTGCAGGCTGGCAGGTTGCAGGTTGATACCGACGAGCGAGGGCCGAAATTTACCACAGAGATATTACGTTGAAGAACGGGTCGGGCCAAGGACTTTGTTTGGATCAAAGGGCGTTTTATGCTTGAGTACACCATAGACCACGTGCAACAACTTGCGCATCACCGCACCGATGATCACA
>LJCR01000576.1 GCA_001399705.1 Kouleothrix aurantiaca | reverse complement strand
ACAAAATTATCACCTGGGCCGGCTTTATCACCGGCTTCATCCCGCTGCTGGCCGACCCGATCCTGCGCTTTTCGCAGGGCACGATCGCGCGCGTGGCGGTGGGAAGCTTTCTGGGCGCGCTGTTTGGCGTGCTGATCCTGTTCGCCGCGCCCGTGATCCTGATGGCGATGGTCAGCCCCTTCGCCATTCGCCTGCAGCTCAGGAAAGTCGAAAATGGCATCGCGTCGGCCGGCCGCACTGCCGGTTCGCTCTCGGCGCTTTCCACCGTCGGCTCGATCGTCGGCACCTTTCTGACCGTGCTCTACCTCATCCCCGAGATCGGCACCGCGCGCACGACCTACCTGATCGCGGTATTCCTGATTGTGGTGGGCCTGATTGGCCTGCGCGACTGGCGCTACCTCCTGATGCTGCTGGTCGTGGTCGGGCTGTTTTTCTACACCACTACCACGCGCGGCAATATCAAAACCGCCGACTGTGGCGGCTGCACCCTGATCGACGAGCAGGAGTCGGCCTACAACTACATTCAGATCGCCACCAGCGAAAATCAGTCCTACGGCCCGCAGGTGAATTTGATTTTGAATGAGGGTCAGGCCATCCACTCGATCTACCACCCGCGCTTCGAGCAGAGCAACAACCCGCTCGATCTGCTGACCGGCGGCGGGCCGTGGGATTACTTCACGGTCGCGCCGTATTTCTTCCCCGATCGCGATCCATCCACGGTGAAGAGCTTTGCGATGCTTGGCTCGGCCACCGGCACGGTGCCGAAGCAATTTCTGGCCATCTATGGCGCCGACGCGAAGATCGACGCGGTTGAGATCGACCCGGCGATCATCGCGATGGGTCGCAAGCACTTCCAGCTGCGCGACGCCAGCGACGACCCGACGCACCCGAACTACAAGACCCACCCCGAAGATGCGCGCTACTGGCTGACCACGCAGGGCGGCAGCTACGACGTGATTGGCATGGACGCCTACCACCAGCCCTACATTCCGTTTCACCTCGCCACCGTTGAGTTCTTTCAGCTCGTAAAAAACCACCTGACGCCCGATGGCGTGGCGGTGGTGAATGCGGGCAAAGGCCCCGACGGCGACGACCGCCTGGGTGTGGCGCTGGCCGGCACGATGCGGCAGGTTTTCCCGCAGGTCTTTGTGATCGACACCGCCGGCTTTGGCAACCAGATCCTGGTGGGCGTGAACCGGCCAGTGGGCGATGGCGCGCTGAACTTCCAGCGGAACTTCGAGCGCATGCAAGTGCCAGTGCTGAGCACAGTGATGGACTGGGCGCTGCGCCTGGGTGCCGCGCCGGTGCACGAGTTCCTGCCCACCGATGCGCGCTATGCCGCCTTCACCGACGACAAGGCCCCGGTCGAGCAGTTGATCGACTCGCTGATCTTTGCGCAGATTAAATAGGGGTTGCGGGCGGTTTCGTGCCGACGACAAGCGGCCGGAAAATCTTACAACAGAGGCACAGAGGCACGGAGATTTTGAGGTTTGCAGGTTGTAGGTTGGCAGGTTCCGCGTATGCGATATGCTCTTACGATTTAGTGCCCGATGCCGACTGCCCGCTGCCAACTGCCGACTGCCGACTGCCCACAGATATGATCCTATCCGCCTTTGCCGAAGTGCTGCTGCCGGTCACGCTGGTGATCGCGCTTGGCTACGCGCTGGCCCGCGTTTTCCCGCTGGATGGGCGCACGCTCAACCGCCTGAGCCTGTATATTCTCAGCCCGTGCCTGGTGTTTGTGACGCTGCTGCGCACCGATATTTCTGGCAGCACGCTGGCCCTGCTGGTGCTGCAAATGCTGCTGGTGATGCTCGCAACCACGCTGTGCGCCATGCTGGCCGCCAGCTTTTTCCACCTGAGCGGGCCGCGCCGCAGCGGCATGCTGCTTACCAGCACGTTTATGAACTCGGGCAACTACGGCCTTTCGGTCACGCGCTACGCCTTTGGCGACACGGGCTTTCAGTATGGCGTGATCGGCTACCTCACACAAACCATCCTGTCACAAACACTGGCGGTCTACCTCGCGTCGGCGGGCAGCCAGGGCCGCCGCGCTGCGCTGGGGCAGGTGTTTCTCGTGCCCCTGATCTATGGCGTGCTGCTGGCGCTGGCCCTGCGCGCATTCGGCATTCCGCTCGACGACTCGAATGGCGTGGTGGCGGCCAGCGTGTACCGCGGGCTGCGCCAGCTTGCCGATGCCGCGCTGCCCTTGCTGCTGCTGAACCTCGGCACGCAGCTCGCCAAGCGCCAGCCGCTCACGGTTGGCGGGCCGCTGGTGGCGGCGACAATTATTCGCCTGCTGCTGCCAATTCCGCTGGCCTATGGCGCGGGATTGCTGCTGGGTTTGCAGGGCCTGCCACTCTATGTTGGCACCATGCAAGCCGCAATGCCAACGGCAGTGAACATGGTGGTGCTGGCGATCGAATTCGACGCATGGCCGGAGTTTGTGAGCAGCGGCGTGGTGGTGACAACGCTGGGCAGCCTGATCACGCTTTCTGCGCTGCTGGTGCTGTTTCGCTGATATTCCTCGTACTGGTGGCAAGAAACCTGCTTATGCTAAACCGAGAGAGTTTGGCACAAGCCACCGGTACAGAGGAGAGACCTTGATGACAACTTCGCGAATGGCCAGGATCATTGGCGTATGCAGCCTGGCGCTGGCGCTGCTCGTGTTTGGCGGCGGGGCGGCATTCGCCCAGAGCAGCGGCGCGCAGAGCTTTACGCTGCAGCCCAACGGCACTGCGACCATTACTTTCGAAGGGTACTGCACCAACTTCGGGCAGAAATTCCCCACCTCGGTTCAAACGCCAAATGCCGTTGCGCCCGACAAAATCCGCGGCGCGCTGGCGTACATTCAGTCGAATAATCTTTCGGCCAGCGCCGACAAAGCGCTAGAGGCGCAGTACGCGATCTGGCAGCTGAGCGGCGCAACCGGCAGCCCGGCCGGCGGCGCGGACGCCAAGGCGGTGGTGGATGCTGCCAGCAGCGCGCCAGCCAACCCGCAGGGCACCTCGGTGCTCGACGCGGCAAAAGCTGGCCAGGTGACGCTGACGGTTGCTTCGTGGCAGCCGATTGGCGACAAAGTGACGATTGGCGCAGCCAGCGATAACTTCTATGGCCGCGGCACGCTGACGGTGAAGAATGTTTCGAACGAGGCGCTGACGCTGTACATGCCGCTGGGCACGCTGTTCCCGCCCGCCACGGCCGGCGACCAGACGATGGCCGCCTATAGCACCAAGGCCGACGTGAGCAACCCGCAGCCGGCCAGCCAGGGCACCGGCAGCCAGC
>LJCR01000574.1 GCA_001399705.1 Kouleothrix aurantiaca | reverse complement strand
GGCAAGTCGGCCTGGCCGACCGGCGCAACGCCTACCCCGACAAGCTTTCCGGTGGCGGGCAGCAGCGCATTGCGGTGGCGCGCGCCCTGGTGCACGACCCGCAGCTCGTTCTGGCCGATGAGCCAACCGGCAACCTCGACACCGAAACCGGCCAGCAGGTGCTCGATCTGCTGGACGAGCTGACGCGCCAGGCGGGCAAAAACCTCCTGATGGTCACGCACAGCCCCGACGTGGTTGGCCTGGCCGACCGTGTCTTTCGCATGACCGAAGGGCACTTAATGGAAGAAGCCACTGCGCCGCAGCCAGCATCCAACGGCTTCGCACCCCTGCCCGATGATGGTGATGACATCCTGCGGCAGCTGCTCAGCATGGATGCCTATGCGCTTTCAGCGCAGGGGTTAGGGGATGGGGAATAGCGATTAGCGATTGCAATGCTGATACTCTAGATTTTATACATAGCCTTTAGATCAATCGGACGGCTTCGATATCTGAAAATACTTTTGTGAGCCAGGACGATGCTGACTTCTGAGTGCTGGCTCCTGACTTCTCCTCCAGGAAATACATGACACCAACCCTGCTGAAAACCTCGTGGCGGCACCTGCTCAAGCACCCCTGGCAGATCGGCCTGGCCATCCTGGGCGTGGCGCTGGGCGTCGCCGTGGTCGTCTCTATCGATCTGACCAACAGCAGTGCCCGCCGCGCCTTTGCGATCTCGACCGAGACGATTGCGGGCCGCGCGACACACCAGATCGTTGGCGGCCCAAACGGCCTGGACGATGATATCTACCGGCGCTTGCGTGTCGACCTGGGCGTGCGCAGCTCTGCGCCAGTGGTGGAAGGCTATGCCGCCGCGCCCAACCAGCCCGGCCTGACGCTGCACATTCTTGGCGTCGACCCATTGGCCGAAGGACAGTTTCGCCCCTTCCTCAGCCCATCCAATGCCGGCCCGAACAGCGACCTGACGGCCCTATTCACCCAGCCGGGCGCGGCGCTGATGTCGGCAGATACGGCGCGCGCCTATGGGCTGAAAAGCGGCGACAGCTTCCCGATCCGCGTGGGGTCGCGCACCGAAACAGTCACGCTCGTAGCCCTGCTTGAGCCGCAAGACGACGCCGCGCGCCGCTCGATCGACAGCCTGCTGGTGGCCGATGTTTCCACCGCGCAGGAATGGCTCGGCATGGACGGCAAGCCCACACAGATCGACCTGCCCTTGCCCGATGGCGACGCCGCGCAACCCGTTCTCGACCGGATCGCAACGATTTTGCCGGCAGGCTTGCGCGTGACGCGGCCAGCCCTGCGCACCCAGGCGATCGAGCAGATGACGGCGGCCTTCGAGCTGAACCTGACGGCGCTGAGCCTGCTGGCCCTGATCGTCGGCATGTTCCTGATCTACAACACCATCACCTTCTCAGTGGTACAGCGGCGCGGCCTGCTTGGCACCCTGCGCTGTATTGGCGTCTCGCGCCGGCAGATTTTCGCGCTGGTGTTAGGCGAAGCAGTAATCGTCGGCGTGGTTGGCGCGGTTGCGGGCGTGGCGCTGGGCATCGTGCTCGGGCGCGGCCTGATCCAGCTGGTTACGCAGACGATCAATGATCTCTACTTCACCGTCTCAATCCGCAATGTCGAAATCAGCACTGGCCCGCTGCTGAAAGGTTTTCTGCTGGGCATGCTCACTACGCTGGCTGCTGCCGCCGTGCCCGCGATCGAGGCGACCTTTACGCCGCCGCGCACGGTGCTGCGCCGCTCGTCGTATGAAGATCGCGTGCGGCGGATTGTGCCGCTGGCTGGCGCGCTGGGCGTGGGCCTGCTGCTGCTCGGCGGCGCGCTGCTGCTCATTCCCAGCAAAAGCATTGTGCTGAGCTTTAGCGCCTTGTTTGTGCTCACCATCGGCGCGGCGGCGGTGACACCCATGGCGGTGCTGCTGCTGATGCAGCTTGCGCGCCCGCTGATGGGTCGGCTGTTTGGCCTGCTCGGGCGCATGGCCGCGCGCGACGTGATTGCGACGCTCAGCCGCACCTCGGTGGCGATCGCCGCCCTGATGATCGCGGTGTCGGTGACGATTGGCGTGGGCCTGATGGTCGGCAGCTTCCGGCAAACCGTGGTGAACTGGCTCGATACGACCCTGCGCGCCGATGTGTTTGTTTCCGCGCCGGGCGTGTCGAGCAGCCGCCTCGACGCGCCGCTGCCCGCAAACGTGGTGCAGGAAATCAGCACTGCGCCGGGCGTTGCGCGCGCGCGCCGCTACCGCAGCGTCACGGTTGAAGGGCAATTTGGCCCGCAGCTCGTTGTCGCGCTGGAAGTCACCACCGATCGCGACCGCAACTCATTCCAGTTTTTGCAGGGCAACCCTTCGGATGTCTGGCCGGCCTTTGCGCAGGGGCAGGTGCTCGTGTCCGAGCCGCTGGCGTTTCGCTATGATCTTGCGCCGGGCGGCACCATTTCGCTGCTCACCGAGCAGGGCGAGCGCGAGTTCACGATTGCGGGCGTGTATTCCGACTATGGTTCCGACCAAGGCGTGGTGATGATCGACCTGCCGCAGTATCAGGCGCTGTGGAACGACCAGCAGATCTCGTCGCTGGGCGTGGATGCCGCGCCGGGGCAGGATGTCGACACGCTGGTGCGCGATCTGCGCGCGCTGGTTGCTTCCGACCAGGTGCTGAACATTCGCTCGAACCGCGCGCTGCGCGAAGCCTCAATCGAGATCTTCGACCGCACCTTTGCGATCACCACGGTGCTGCAGCTCCTCGCGACGATCGTGGCGTTTATTGGCATTCTGGCCGCGCTGATGGCCTTGCAGCTCGAACGCGCGCGCGAGCTGGGCATGCTGCGCGCCACCGGCCTGACGCCGCGCCAGCTCTGGGGCGTTGTGATCTCGCAGACCGGCCTGATAGGTTTGACCGCTGGCTTGCTGGCCCTGCCCGTCGGCGTGATGCTGGCGCTGGTGCTGGTGTATGTGATCAATCGGCGCTCGTTTGGCTGGACGCTGCTGTTCCGACTTGACGGCGGGCTGTTTGCGCAGGCCATGCTGGTGGCAATTGCCGCCGCGCTGCTCGCCGGCCTGTATCCGGCCTGGCGGATGAGCCGCACGCCGCCCGCGCTGGCCCTGCGCGAGGAGTAGGGCTGCGCTTGCGGCGTGGGGATAGGGGATGGGAGATGGGGGATAGGAGTTTGCCATTATTCTCATGAACAGCGCCCCGGCAATGCCGGGGCGCTGTACGTGAAAAAGAAAATTCGGGGCGGCAAAGCCACCCCGAACCCCCATTGCATACATAAACTCGCGGATTTAGAA
>LJCR01000573.1 GCA_001399705.1 Kouleothrix aurantiaca | reverse complement strand
ATACAGGCCGCGCGGGCGGCGGTAGCTGTGGCTGTAGTGCCGCGCCGTAATGCCGATCACCGGCGCGTAGACCATGGGCAGCATTTCGGGCAGGTGCTCGCTCAGCAGGCGGAAGAACAGCGCCTCGTTGCGATCCTGCAGGCTGGTAAGGAACACGTGCCGCTCCTGCGCGCTGCTTTTCTGGCGGTAGTTCTCGTAGGTGCGCGCAAGCTGCTCCTCGATGCTCGCAACGTGCGGCGGCAGCAGGCCCAGCAGGCCCAGCTCGCGGCGCTCGTCGTCGGTGAAGGCGCTCCCTTTATTAATCATCGGGCACTCAAGCAGCATTGCGCCGCCGAGCGTGGTTTCAAGCGTGGTTTCCCCGGATCGGGGATCGCGCACTACCCGGTAGGGTTTCATTCGCGGCTCCTTTCAGCCACCGCGCCACTGCGCAGGCGCTGTGCAGCATTCCATCGCCTAGCGTATGCGATTGCGGCAGCGGGTAGGGGAAAGAAATCCCCACTTTGTGGAAAGAATTCTTTACTGCCCGCGTGCCGGGCGGGGCTTTTTGCACACTTCTGCCAGGAGTGAAAAGAAGTGAAGATTTGTTCTCTTACGATGTCTATATCTTCCCTACATCGCGTGCACACGAACGCTACTATCCACATGTTGTACAGCGACCATAATGCAAGCTGGCTGGAGGTACGCCCATGATCGGATTAGACACAGAAACGCGCGACATGGTCATTGCGACGCTGCAGGAATATGCTGAGCGCAAGTTGAAGCCCGAATTCCTGCGCGAGCTTGACGAAAAGGACGAGTTCCCGGCCCAGGTGCTGAAGGATCTCTACGATCCCAATCAGTTCGGCCTGCACCTGATGTTCATCCCCGAAGAGTATGGCGGCCTGGGCGGCGGCGCCTACGACATCTACCGCGTCTCCGAGACGATGGCGCGGATCGACCTTGGCATTGCCACTGGCGTGCTCGCCACCTTCCTGGGCACCGACCCGATCACCGTGGGCGGCACCGAGGAGCAGAAGAAGCTGTGGATGGGCAAGATCGCCGACGAGGGCTTGCTGGTGGCCTATGGCGCAACCGAGCCGCAGGCCGGCAGCGACCTGGGCTCGCTCACCACCAAGGCCGAGCCGGTGCTGGAGAATGGCGAGATCGTTGGCTACAAGCTCAACGGCCGCAAGCAGTGGATCAGCAATGGCGGCGTGGCGCGCCTCTACACTGTGCTGGCGAACGCGCCCGGCGGCCCCTCGTGGTTCGTCGTCGAGCACGACGCGGCGGGCTTCACCAAGGGCAAGCCAGAAGACAAGCACGGCATTCGCGCCTCGAACACTGCCGCGCTGTTCCTCGACGATGTGTATGTAACCAAGGACCGGCTGGTTGGCGGCGAAGAAGGCAAGGGCCTGGCGCAGGCGCAGGCGGTGTTCGGCTACACGCGCCTGATGGTCGGCTCGTTTGGCCTGGGCGGCGGCTGGGCCGCATTGGAACGCGCCATTCGCTACGGCCAGACGCGCGTGCAGGGCGGCGCGCTGCTCAGCACCAAGCAGGCCTACACGCACAAGCTGCTGGTGCCCAACGCCGTGCGCCTGGGGGCGGCGCGCGCCTACATCGAGTGGGTAGCAGAGCGCATCGACGGCGGCGACCCCGAGCAGCAGACCGAGGGCGCGGTGGCGAAGTATATGGCCACTGAAGCGGGGAACAAGGCCGCCGAAGACGCGATTCAGGCGCACGGTGGCTATGGCTACACCAAGGAATACATGGTCGAAAAGATCAAGCGCGACGTGCGGATCACCTGCATCTACGAAGGCACCTCGGAAATTATGGAGTGGACGATCGCGCGCGACCGCTGGCAGCTGCACCTGAAATCGCAGGGTAGCTACTACCGCGACTGGGCCGCGCGGCTCGAAACGCTTGCCGCCAGCACGTCCGATAGCGGCGCGGAAACCGCCGCCCTGGCGCTGCGCGCACTCACCGCGCTGCTGGAGCGCTGCCGCCTCGACCGCCTGACGCGCAACCAGCACATCCTGTTCCGCCTGGGCGAGCTGATCGCCTACGCCGAGACGGCGGCCGTCTTCGCCGAGCGCGCAGTGGCAACCCCCACGGTGGCGACGCCCTTCGAGCCGGCCACGCTGCGCACCATGGCGCGCATTCACGCCCGCGACGCCGCGCTCAAGATCGCGAACGACGGGCTGCGCTGGGCGATTGGTGCGGGCCAGACCGACCCGAACCTTGCTGGCACGCTGAACCTGCCGGCGATCTTTGCGGCGCAAATTGGCCTGGTGGAGGACATGAACACGGTGGCGGCGGCGCTGATTGCGGCGTTTCCAGCCGAGTAGGCAGCTTGCAGTATGCAGTTGGCAGTCTGCAAAGCAAACATCGCTGTAGACTGCCAACTGCATACTGCCTACTGCTCCTTTAAGGAGACTTAACCATGGACTCGACAGCAGATCGCGCGGTTGCGATCGTCGGTGTGGGAGCACTGCTGCCCGATGCGCCCAACGCGCCTGCATTCTGGAAGAACATTCTTGCCAAGCGCTACAGCATCACCGAGGTTCCTTCCGAGCGCTGGAGCGCGGCCAGCTACTACGACCCCGACCCGGCCGTGCCCGACAAGACCTACAGCAAAATCGGCGGCTGGGTGCGCGGCTTCACGTTCGACTGGCAGCGCTTCCGCATTCCCCCCAAGGTGGCCGCCGCAATGGACGAAAGCCAGCAGTGGGCGGTGACAATTGCCGCCGAGGCGCTGGCCGATTATGGCTACCCCGACCGCCCGCTCAATCTTGAGAACACTGGCGTGATTATCGGCACGGCGATGGGCGGCGAGCTGCACTACCTGACGAACCTGCGCGTCTCCTTCCCCGAGTATGCCCGCGCACTGGAAGCGGTGCCCGAGTTCCAGCACCTGCCCGAACCCACGCGCGCGGCGCTGCTGGCGCGCTGGCACGAGCAGATCGAGCGACGCCTGCCCCCGATCACCGAGGACTCGATGCCCGGCGAACTGGCGAATATTGTGGCCGGGCGCGTGGCAAACGTGCTGAACCTGCGCGGCCCAAGCTTCATCACCGACGCGGCCTGCGCTTCGACCTTTGCCGCGCTGGATGCCTCGGTCGAGCTGCTGCTCCAGGGGCAGTGCGACGCGGTGCTGACCGGCGGGGTCGATCGCAACATGGGCGCGTCGAGCTTTGTGAAGTTCTGCAAGATTGGCGCGCTGAGCGCCACCGGCACGCGCCCATTTGGCGATGGCGCGGATGGCTTTGTGATGGGCGAGGGCGCGGCGCTCTTCCTGCTCAAACGCCTCGCCC
>LJCR01000572.1 GCA_001399705.1 Kouleothrix aurantiaca | reverse complement strand
GGCTACGTGGACGAGGAGCTGGGCGAGAATCTGCTGGCGCTCGGGCGGGCCGAAGAAGCGCGGCCATGCTTTGCGGGGGCCTACGCCACGCTGGCGGGCGATGCCTGGCTGGCCGCGCACGAGCCAGCGCGCCTGGCGCGCCTGCGTGAGCTTGGGGCGCGAAAGGACGAATGACGAAGGACGAAAGACCAGATGTTTTGGCCTTTCGTCCTTCGTCTGCCGAGCTAGTGGATTATCAAGAAAGTGATCGGAAATCAGGGAAGAGTTTTTGGATTGTCATCGCCAAACCCTATCCCCATCCCCTAACCCCCGCGCTGAAAGCGCATTAGTGGCTGCGCTGCTTGATCTCGCTGATCAGCAGGGGCAGGATCTCGTTCACATCGCCCACCACGCCGTAGCTGGCCACGCGGAAGATCGGCGCGTCGGCATCCTTGTTGATCGCGACGATGGTGCGCGAGGTGCGCATGCCGGCAAGGTGCTGGATCGCGCCCGAAATACCACAGGCCATGTACAGCTTCGGGCTGACGGTCTTGCCCGTCTGGCCGACCTGGTGCTCGTAGGGCACCCAGCCGGCGTCGACCACCGCGCGCGACGCGCCATACGCGCCGCCCACAGCCTCGGCCAGCGGCGGGATGAGCTTGAAGTAGTTCTCGGGGCTGCCCAGGCCGCGCCCGCCCGACACGATCACCGCCGCGTCGGCCAGGTTGACCGCGCCCTGCTTCGGCGCGACGTTGGTGACCTTGGTGCGGATCTCGACGCCGGGCATGGCCTCGTTCACCAGCTCGCCGCTGCGGCCAGCCTGCTCGGCGGCTTCGGCGAAGCTTTGCTTGCGCGCCGACACGGCGGCCGGGCGCGCCGCGCCAAACTGCAGCGTGTTGATCACATTGCCGCCGTGCGACGGCCGCACTGCGCTGATCTGCCCGCCTTCAAGCGTCACGTTGGTTGCGTCTGCTGCCAGGCCCACGCCCAGCTCGGCGGCCAGCGCCGCGCTGAAGTCGCGCATCTGGAACGACGCGCCGGTCAGAAACAGCTGCGGCGCATATTTTTGCGCCAGCGCCGCTGCCGCGCCCACAAAGCCATCGGTGGTGTACTGCGCCAGCGCCGCGTCGTCGACCACATAGGCCTTGTCGGCGCCATAGGCGAAGGCGCGCTCGGCCAATGCGCCGACGCCCGAGCCCAGCACCACGGCGGCCAGCGGCGCGCCCGCGGCATCGGCCAGCTGGCGACCCTTGCCCAGCAGCTCGCGCGAAATGGCGGCGATATTCTCGGCGTTGCGCGCTTTTTCGATCAGCACCCAGATTTCGTTCGACATCTATGTCCTCCGTATGCAGGTTTGCAGGAGCCAGTTGGCAGGAAGCAGCGGCATCAGCCAGCGTGCCTGCCGGCTGCCGACTGCACACTGCCGACTAGATTACTTGGCCTTCCAGCAGCTTCTCGACCAGCTTGCGCACCTTTTCGCCCGAGTCGGCGCCCTCGATCATTTCGCCCTTGGCGCGTGGCGGCGGCGGAACCCGCGTGGCGATGCTGGCAGCAGTGCCATCGGCGCTGACGCCCAGATCGGCCGCGCCCCAGGTCGGGATCTCGACCTTGGCGACCTTCTTGATGCGCAGCAGCGAGGGGTAGCGCGGCTCGTTGATGTCCTTCACCACCGTGGCCACGGCCGGGAGCTTGGCCTCAACGGTTTCGATCTGCTCTTCCAGGGGCCGCTCGACAGTGATCGTCTTCGCGCCGTCGTTGATGCCCAGGAACTTGCCAACATAGGTGAGCTGCGGCCAGCCCAGCGCGCGCGCCAGCGCCGGCCCAAACGCGCCCGACTCATCGTCGGTCGAGTTGCGGCCCGCCAGCACCAGGTCGACATCGCCAAGCTTCTTGAACGCGGCGGCACCCACGAGCGCCGCGCCAAGCACATCCAGCTTCTCAAAGCTCGGGTCGCTCAGCAGCAGCGAATCGGTTGCTCCCATCGCCAGCGCGCGGCGGATCTGCTCCTTCCACGCATCCGGGCCGAGCGAAAGAATCGTGACTTTGCCGCCCAGCTTCTCGTTCCATTCGAGCGCTTCTTCGACGGCATACTCGTCGAACAAGTTCATAATCTGCTCGATCCCCTCGGCGTTGATGCTCAAATCACCATTGATTTTCACCGAGTTGTCGCGCGGGACTTGCTTCATGCAAACAACGATGTGCATGACATTCTCCTCTTGAATGAAACCATATGACGCAGTGCATTATACCATCGGCGGTCGTGTTGTACAATGAAGAAAAGGTAACGTGGGTGTCAGGGTCGGCAACTTTGCCGCATGCCCCGCTTATTCCCACGCTTCTGCGCTGTAGGCGGGCAGCTCGCGGCGCAGCGGTTTGTTTTCGCGGGTGCCGAGCGCAAAATCGGCCTGCAGCAGCTCCTGCAGCTCGCGCGTCCCCTCGTAAATGATCGCGCCGCGGGCGTTGCGCAGGTAGCGCTCGACCGGGTATTCGTCGCTGTAGCCATACGCGCCATGCACCTGTATCGCGTCGTCGGCGGCCTCGAAGCTGCTGACGGTGGCGTGCCACTTCGCCAGCGTGGTTTCGCGCGTGTTGCGGCGGCCCTGGTTTTTCATCCAGCCGGCGCGATACACCAGCAGGCGGCTGGTGTCGAGCTTGCGCACCATATGGCTGAGCATGCGCTTCACCAGCTGGTGGTCGGCGATCGGCACGCCAAAGGTCTGGCGCTCCTGGGCGTACTTGAGGCTGGCTTCCAGGCTCGCCTGGATCAAGCCCGTCGCGCCGGCCGCCACGGTGTAGCGCCCGTTGTCCAGCGCCGACATCGCGATCTTAAAGCCTTCGCCTTCTTCGCCCAGCAGGTTGGCGGCCGGCACGCGCACATCCTGCAGCACCACCGAGCCGGTGTTGCCCGCGCGCACGCCCAGCTTGCCGTGGATCGGGTGGCTCGACACGCCCGCGAATGCGCGCTCGACAATAAAGCACGAAATGCCGCGGTTGCCCTGCGGGGCGTCGGTTTTCGCAAACACCAGGAAGTGGTCGGCCACATCGGCCAGGCTGATCCAGGTTTTTTCGCCATTCAGAATGTACGAGTCGCCGTCCTTGCGCGCGGTGGCGAGCATCGCGCCCGCGTCGGTGCCACTGTTCGGCTCGGTCAGGCAGTAGGCCGCGAACTTGGTGCCTTCGGCCTGCGGCTTGAGGTATTTCTGCTTCTGCTCCTCGCTGCCCCACTGCAGCAGCGACAGCGAGTTCAGGCCGGTGTGCACGCTCAGCACCACGCGCAGCGCGCTATCGACGCGCTCCAGCTCTTCGCACACC
>LJCR01000571.1 GCA_001399705.1 Kouleothrix aurantiaca | reverse complement strand
GGAGAAACGTCACCGCGCTGACAACGAGCGGGATGGCGAAGATCGGCAGCGTGCGCAGGAAGAGCTGGCTGCGGCGCGCAGTTTCGTCGGCCAGGGCGTCGGCGGTGTCGGGCGGCATGTCGTTCATGGCGCTATTGTAGCACAGCGTCTGCGCGGCTCACACCGCTGTTCTGGCAGGTGCGCGATCACCCAAACGAATGAGCGCGCCTCACCGGAAGCGCTCACCCACGATCACCTGCGCCCCTGATGTGCCGCGCGCCCGCCGCTGCTAGACTTTGTGCAGTACAGCATTGCGGAAAACCTGTTCCGGTTGCCGAATGACCACAGACCACGGACAGCCGACCACGCACCGGTCGTCATTTGCCGGTTGTCGGTCGTCGTAACCAGAAGCGATATTCAGCCGCGCTGTTTCTGTAAAACAATTCGCAAGCATCGAAAGGAAGCACCCTATGGCAACCGCAACTCTTCAGCGCGGGCAGGGCATCAGCCGCCGGGTCTGGCTTGGCGCGGGCATCGCCCTGATCCTCCTGGGCATTATTGCCGCGCTGTATATCAATAGCCGGGGCAGCAGCACCGCCCCGACGGTCGCAACCACGCAGGTGAGCAGCGGCACCGTCGTCGCAAACGTCACCGGCAGCGGCTCGATCGCGGCGGCGCAATCGCTTGATCTGGCCTTTCAAACCAGCGGCACGGTGACTCAGGTGATGGTAAAAGAAGGCGACAGCGTGGCAGCCGGGCAGCCATGGGCCCAGCTCGATACCCGCGATCTTGATCTGCAAGTGGCCAGCGCGCAGGCCGCCCTCGACAGCGCGAATCTCAAGCTCGGGCAGACGCAGCAGGGCGACGTTCAGCCAGCCGATATCAATGCGCAGCAGGCAGCAGTCGCCAGCGCGCAGGCGCAGCTCAAATCGGCCCAGGCCCAGCTCGACGCACTGAAGAACCCCAGCGCCGACAAGATCAGCAGCGCGCAGGCGTCCGCGCGCCAGGCCGAGCTTGATCTGCAATCGCAGCGCGACAGCGCCTCGGCCAGCAAAACCAAAGCCGAGCAGGATTTGCAGCGAGCCACCGAGTCGCTGACGCAGGCGCAGTCGAAATATTCCACTGCGCTGCAAAACTGGCAGTATGTGCAATCCACCGGCAACGACCCGATCACGCCGACGCGCACAAACGCGCAGGGCAAGGCCGTGGCGAACCGCCTGAACGACGCCCAGCGCCAGCAGTATTACGACACATTTGTGCAGGCCGAATCTGCGATGCACAGCGCCGAAACGGCCGTGCAGCAGGCGCAGGTCAGCTACGACAACGCCCGCCAGTCCGAGCCGATCACGATTCAGCAGGCCGAAACCAAGCTGGCCGACGCGCAGGCTCAGCTCGCCGCGCTGCAAAACCCCGGCAAGAACGACATCACCCAGCGCCAGGCCAGCGTCGACCAGGCGCGCGCCGCTCTGGCGCAGGCGCAGGCCAACCTCGCCAAGCTCACCGCGCCCGGCACCGAGTCGGACGTGAATATTCAGCAGTCGTCGGTCGCGCAAGCCGAGCAAAGCCTCAAGCAGGCCCAGCTCAGGCGCGACGATGCCACGCTCAAGGCGCCTTTCGCTGGCGTGGTCACAACCGTGAATATCGTGCCGGGCAGCAGCGCCTCGGCGGCCAGCGCAGCCCTGAGCCTGATCGATCGCAGCACGCTCCACGTCGACCTAAAGCTCAGCGACAATGATGTCGCCAAAGTCTCACTGGGCCCGAAAGTCGACCTGACGATTGACGCGCTGAAGGACTGGAAAGAGCAGGGCACCGTCAGCTATATCGCGCCCGCCGCCGACAGCAGCAATGGCGTCGTGACCTATGCCGTGCGCGTGAGCTTCCCCGACAGCGACGACCGCGTGAAGGTCGGCATGACCGCCAACCTGGCGATCACCACCGCGAAGAAGGATGGCGTGCTGCTGGTGCCGAATAGCGCGCTGCTGCCCAAGGGCGCGGGCCACGCCGTGCAGGTGCTCGGCGCCGACGGCAAAACCAGCGAAGTCGATGTGCAGACCGGCCTGACCGACGGCACCAACACCGAGATCACCAGCGGCCTGAAAGCCGGCGACAAGGTTGTGACCGTGCCAAGCACCACAACCCCGCAGCGGCGCGGCCTGTTCGGCGGCGGCTAAATGCGCTTTCAGCGCAAGGGTTAGGGGTTGGGAAACGCGATGCGCAACGAGGCTTGTCACTGCCCTAAAACCTCACTTGAAAATGTGCTGGCAAAAGCTTGTGACCGCAGGTCGCAGGGCGAACGCAGCGAAAGCGTCAGCTCGAAGCGAGCGATGGTTGCAGGTATGCTTAGCCCCGGCACAGCACTCACCCTTTGTGTACGATTTTCCGCGCGCAGCACGGAAAATATACACAAAATAATCGGGAATTCCTTGCTGCCGGCAGGCAAAAAAGCATGGAGTCAGCCTGTAAAGCAACTGCGTCATTCATAAAGAGAACACAATGCCAACACCAATGATCACCATTTCCGACAT
This sequence comes from Kouleothrix aurantiaca, assembly GCA_001399705.1. GTDB lineage: Bacteria > Chloroflexota > Chloroflexia > Chloroflexales > Roseiflexaceae > Kouleothrix > Kouleothrix aurantiaca. The sequence goes on along the minus strand of LJCR01000571.1, from coordinate 789 downwards.
GCACAAAACCTACCAGATGGGCGACGTGACGGTGAACGCGCTGCAAGGCGTCTCGTTCACCATCAACCAGGGCGAATTCGTGGCGATTATGGGGCCGTCGGGCAGCGGCAAAAGCACCCTGATGAATATGATCGGCTGCCTCGACACGCCCACCAGCGGCAGCTACCAGCTCGATGGCGAAGAAGTGGCGACGCTGAACGGCAACACGCTTTCGGCCGTGCGCGCGCGCAAGCTGGGCTTTGTGTTCCAGCAGTACATGCTGCTGCCGCGCCAGAACGCGCTGCGCCAGGTCGAAATGCCGCTGATCTATCGCGGCGTAAGCACCCGCGAGCGCCGCCAGCGCGCCGAGGTTGCGCTGCGCATTGTGGGAATGGCCCAGCGCATGCACCACAAGCCCACCGAGCTTTCGGGCGGGCAGCAGCAGCGCGTCGCCATCGCCCGCGCCCTGGCCGGTAGCCCGGCCGTGCTGCTGGCCGACGAGCCAACCGGCGCGCTGGACAGCAAAACCAGCGAAGAAATCATGCGCATCTTGCAGCGGCTGAACCGTGAGCAGAACCTCACGGTGGTGCTGGTGACGCACGAACCCGACATTGCCGAATACGCCCAGCGCGTGCTGACCATGCGCGACGGCCTGCTGGTGAGCGACGCCGCGCCGCGCGCCCACGCCGCATAGGAGAAGAAAATGGCAGTTTCACTCAACGACGCAGCGCTCGCCCCTGCTCCCGAGCTGGAGGTGCTTGCGCCGCTCGACGACCGCGCCACCGCCACGGTAAGCCTGGCGGAAGTCGC
>LJCR01000570.1 GCA_001399705.1 Kouleothrix aurantiaca | reverse complement strand
CTGCACCAGCGTGCGCTCTTGCAGCAACTCGGCTTCTTCACCGGGGCGCAGCTTGGCCTGCCCAACATCTTCCAGCAGAAAGCGCAGCTCTTCGATCCGCTCGGCGCGGCTGGCGGCGGCCTTGCGCAGCGCGCTCAGCTCGTCGCGCACGCGGCGCAGCTCGGTCACTTTCTCGGCCACCTGCCCGCGCAGTGGCACTAGCCCGCCATAGCGATCGAGCATGTCGCCGTGCGTGCGGGTGTTGAACAGCGACAGGCCCTCGTGCTGGCCGTGGATGTCGACCAGACGGCCGCCCACTTCACGCAGCACCGAGGCGTTAACCGCCCGGCCGTTGATGCGCGCCACGCTGCGGCCACTCTCGGCGCTCACTTCGCGCGTCAGAATGACCTGCTCGTCGTCGTCTTCCCAAAGGCCATATTCGGCAAGCAGGGGAATGATATCGCGGCAGTCGGCGATGCTAAACACGCCCTCGACGCGGGCGCGCTCGGAGCCGGCGCGCACAAACGTCGGGTCGACCCGCTCGCCGCGCAGCGAGCCCAGCGCGTCGATAATGATCGACTTACCCGCGCCGGTTTCGCCGGTGAGCACGTTGAAGCCCGCTTCCAGGCGCAGGCTCAGCCGATCGATGATCGCGAAATCGCGAATATTCAGCTCAAGTAGCATGCGTTATGGTGTAAGTAGCTCATGTTGCGTTTCAACAGGCGCATATGTCTCGTATCAGCCCGCCAGCCACGCGCCAGAATTGCACTGTATGGTTGCCTGCGGGTGTGCGCATTGTACCATAACGGCAAGGGCGCGGCAATAAATGTTCGGTGAGAAAGGGCCATTTCAGCGCATTAGAATCAGGCAGGCGAACACCTGTTCGGCAGAAGTATACAGGCTTTTTGCCAAGAAAACAACAGGGATCGGGCGCAATGCCCGATCCCTGTTTGGAGGTGCAAAAACCAGTGCGAACGTGCTACGGCACTATCAGCGGCGGCGTTCCAAAGCGGTAGCCCTGGCCCTGAACTTCCTGAATATAGCCCGGTGCCGTGGCCGGCTCGATCTTGGCGCGCAGCCGCTGCATGGCGCGCACAACCAGGCGCTTCTGCCCGCGGTAGTGCCGGCCCCACACATTCTCGATGATCTGCTCGGCCGAAAGCACGCGGCCGGCGTTCTGCATCAGGAAGTACAGCAGGCGTGCTTCGGTGGCGCGCAGGGTCGTTCGCCGCGCGCCCAGCTTCACCACGCGCGCAATCGGGTCGAGCGAGAGCGTGCCGTGCTGCAGGGTTGCAACCTCGGAACTCTGCACGCGCCGGCTGCGCACCACGCGGTAGGCCAGCAGCGCCAGCAGGGCCACGCCGCTCAGGATGTACAGCGCCTGCCCCCACCATGCGCTCGTGTCGCTGCCGGCAAAAATGCCGTGGATCAGGCCCAGCAGAAACACCGCAAAGCTCAGGTAGTGAATGCGCCGCCACCAGCGCCCGCCAACCCACTTGCGCACATAAAAGCTCAGCCACACAACCAGCATAAGGTACAGCGACATCTTGCCCACCAGGCCGACCCAGAACGGGCGGTAGCTGCCGCCGACCCAGGGCAGCAGCGCCTGCGCCAGGCCATAGCCCAGCCGCGACTCGCCCAGCAGGCTGAAGACATGCGCCAGCGCAAAGAGCAGGCCCAGCAGGCTGAACTGCTGGTGCAGATCGAGCATCGCTGGCCCGCCCGGCCAGATGCGCGTGGCCTTTGAGCTGATCGCCAGGCCAAACATCATCGACAGCCAGAGCGCGAGGTAGCACACCAGTGCAGTGGCGCGCGAGATCGTCAGGAAGGACGGCGGGTTGGCCACCAGCGGCAGGGCGGCAAGCCACTGCCACAGCGCCGCCACGCTGGGCGCGGCCGACGTGAATGCGTATGCCAGGATGGGCTGCCAGATATGCAGCACCGCGCTGATCAGCAGGCCGATGATGGCAGCCAGCAGCAGCGCACCGATGATATGCAGCGCATACGGGATGCGCCAGGGCGAAGCGTTGCCGTTCGCGCCTGCCAGCGCCATGCCTGGGTTCGGCATGGGCAGCGCCACAGCAACAGCCTCGGGCGCGGGCGCAGGTTCGGTTTGTGTATGTGCAGCGGCTTTGCGGGCATTTGCCTCGCGGATGGCCGCCAGACGTGCAGCTTTATCAGCCGACATGGTGTTGAAGCCTCCTCGTGATGAGAAAATTCGCCGTCAGATCCAGGCGAGCAACGGCGTGGTTGCTGGCCGGATCAAGTTGAAGCCATTGTGAGCTGGAAGCTAGTGCGTTGAGGGTGTGGGCGCGCAGGCCGGCGCATTCGTGCCTTCCAGCGACGACAGCAGCGCGGCGACGTTCCAGGATTGGCTGGAGAATGCCACCTGGCTGGCGCTGCCAGTGGGTGGCGTGCCTGTGGGTTGAAACGTAATTTCGTCGAGCGACATGCTAATGATGCCGGCGAGAAAAAGCGTTGTGGCAGTGGTTGCAATCTTCATGCGCCACGAAGCGCGTTTCGGGCGCTGGGGCGCGCGAGAGAACACCATTGTCAATTCCTCCAGATAGAGTTGGCGGCTACGCCAGGCCATCGTACCGAGCGGGCCAGTGCGGGCGTATGCCGGCGTTCGCTTCAGTGATACAGCGCGTATCACTTGCTGGCACGTACATGTGCCGATATGCTTATACCATGCGGCGGCGGCGGCGATAAGAGGGTGGCAACCTACCCGGGGCTAGATGTTTATCATAGGTAAAAACACACAGGCAACAATGATACGCTCTGTATTATTTCGAAACGTAATGACAGCTTGCGATTTTTCGAGTATACTAGCGCATACACTACTGGTAGCAAAATATTCTGGCACGTTTCGCAGCACACTGCGCGGATTATCTGTGCGCGGGCTGCTGATCCGTAAAACAAATGATTTCGCCATGGATGCGAGTGAGGTGTGGAATGGCGGCAACACGCGTGCTGGTAGTCGATCCTCATCCGATACAGGCAGCCAGCCTTTCAGCCTCGCTCGACGAAGCCAGCAACTTCACCACCCAGGCGTGCACCTCCTACCTCGACGTTCCCGACTGCCTCGAGTCCTTTCACCCCGAAATCATCGTCATCAACGTCTACCAGGGTTTAACCGACGATGCGCTCCACGCCTGCCGCGAGATCGCCGCGCTGCCGGGCGAGCATGTGATTGTGCTGATCGCGCCGCGCAGTGTCGTGACGGGCGAGCTGTTTTCGCTCGACGCGCTGGAGGCCGGCGCGGATGGCGTGCTGATCTCGGAAGAGCTTGACCTGGCGAAATTACGCAAGGCGC
>LJCR01000057.1 GCA_001399705.1 Kouleothrix aurantiaca | reverse complement strand
GCATCGACCTGCGCAGTCGCCTCGACCAGAATATACTGGCGCGACTCGATCGAGCCGCGGGCATTGCCCTGCACGCGCACGCCGCGCTCGGAGCGGTAGTGCCCATCGAAGAAGTCGTCGGGGCCGATCAGGCTTTCCGGGCCGCCACGGGCTGGCAGCGCGGCCGGCGCGGGCGCGGGCGCTTCTTCCGCCACAGGTGCCTCCATCGTGGGCGCAGCCCACTGATCTTCATCACGCATACCCAGCTCAGAGATCAGCGTCGGCAGGGCTTCAAGTTCGTCATAGGCCGAGCGCTCGTAAGTTTCGGCAGTGGTGTACTCGGTAAAAAACGGGCTAGTCTGCGGCTCGGGCTGCCACAGCCCATCGTTTATCGGCAGCGGCTCAAGCTCAACAGGCGAAAGCTGCTGGGTAACGCCAGCCCTGGGTTGCTCGGTGCCGGTACCGTCAGCATCGCGCAGCAGCTGCCGAAGCGAGGGGCCAAGTGCGGCTTCGCCTGCTGTGGCTTCGGGCTCCGGCAGTGGCGCCTCGGGCTTCGCATCGGGCTTCGCAGCTGGCTTGATATCAGGCAGATGGTCGAGAATGCTCAAATCCAAATCGCTTTTTTGCGCGCCTGACTGTGTGCCAAGCGGCCGGTCGGGGTTGCGGCGTCCAAACATAGTCAATCTCCTGGGCCATGTGGCCATTGCTCAATCGTGCAATATGCTGCTGTGATCGTATGCCGCACTGCCCGCCTGGTCAATTCCATGAGTTTACAGTTTGATGTCATCCACATAAGCGTGGTCTCATCTGGCAGTATTGCCCCGATCGCCTGTAAGCGTTCAGCAGAATGAGGCAACGGAATTGATGGAATAATTCTTGAACTGCAACACAGGCCACACATGCGCAATTGTTGAAAATCGTTGCACAGCTTTTGGAAAAATCGTTGCAAAATATTTTCAAAATATGTTGACAATCCTGTGCAATTCCTTTATAATCCCTGTATGGTCGATGAGCTGACGAGAAAGGCGCGGCGATGAGTGCACAGGCTCAAGCTTCAGGTTCCACCCCCGTGGCAAGTGGCGCCGCTCGTACCGCGCGCTTTGCAGATCACGACGATCTTGCACTGATAGCCGCCGTCGCGCAGGGCAGCAGTGAGGCTCTGGAAGCGCTCTACGACCGCTATGCCGCAGTTGTCTACCGCATGGCGCTGCGCATTTTGAAGAACCCCGAGCTGGCTGAAGAAATGGTGCAAGAGGCGTTCTGGCGGGTGTGGCGGCGCAGCGCAAGCTTTGCAAACGAGCGCGGCCGGGTGGCCCAGTGGCTGTTTGGGATTGTGCACAACCTGTGCATCGATGAATTGCGCCGCCAGCGCGCGCGCCCTGCGCCGGTGTACGAAGATGCCGACCACCCGTTTATTCAGCATATCATCGACGAGCAGGCCGATGTTCCGGCCGGCGCATGGGCTTCCGAGCAGCGCCGCCTGATCGCCGAGGCACTGCTCGAACTCCCTCAGGCGCAGCGCCAGGCCATCGAACTGGCGTACTTCAGCGGGCTTTCGCACCAGGAAATTGCCACCCACTTGAACCGCCCGCTCGGCACGGTGAAAACGCGGGTTCGGCTGGGGCTGCAAAAGCTTGGCAGCCTGCTGGCCGCACGCGGTCTGCAGCCGAGCGCGCTGCTCGACACCTAGCCCAACCCGCTACTTCGCTTCACGCGCCAGCAGCGCCCGCAGCTCGTCATCGGCTGGCGGGCGCGCGCCATAGTTTGCCACCACCCAGCTTCCAATATCGTTCGCGAAGCGCGCCGCAGCCCCAAGATCGCCATCGCGCAGGTAGCGCGCCAGGAATGCGCCGTCAAACGCATCGCCCGCGCCCGTCGCGTCGATTACCGGGCCATCGCCGGTGGGGTAGTGCTGCGCGTGGTCGCGCGATTTCACATAGCAGCCATCTTTGTCGAGCTTGAGCACAATCACCGCGCCGTTGTAGCGCTCGTGCAGCTCGTCGGCCACATCCTCAGGGCGGCGCTCGCCCGTCAACGCCTCGCCTTCATCGCGGTTGGGGAAGAGAATATCGACCGGCAGCGATGCCGTGATGCGCGCAAATTTGTCGTGCCCCATCTCGCGGATCATCTGGTAGGAAGCCGGGTCGAATGACACGGTTGCGCCAGCTTCTTTGGCGATTTTGGCGGCGCGCAGGGCTGCAGCGCGCGGTGGGTCGGTGAAAAGCGACCACGCGGTGATATGCACGTGGCCGGCGCCTTGCAGCGCTTCTTCGGGCAGGTCTGCCGGCAGGAGGTGGAAGTCGGCCGCCTGGTTGGTGACCATGCTGCGCTGGCCGGCCCGGTCGATCAGCACCAGAATCACGCCGGTATCGTGCTCGTTCGTGCGGCTCACGTGCGCGGCCACGCCTTCCTGCTCAAGATCGCGCACCACAAGGTCGCCAAACACGTCGGCGCCAACCTTGCCAACAAAACCCGCCGCCATGCCCGCGCGCGCGATCCACGCCGCCACATTCGCTGCCGAGCCGCCCGGCGCAAGGGCGATACGGCCGGTGGTGTCGCCGCCCGGCAGCAGAATGCCATTTGGCTTCACCAGCACGTCCCACACAAGATCGCCAACTGCAATGATCGGGCGCTGGTTTGCGTTTGTCACAACACACCTCGTTTATAGAAGCCAAGAACCGAGAACCAAAGAACCGCGGAACCACAGAACCGAGAACCATATGAGGGTTTAGGGTCTGGGGTTTTGGGATTGGTCCAACAACCCGCGACCTTCAAAGAACCGCGGAACCAAAGAACCGCGGAACCACAGAACCAAGAACCATATGAGGGTTTAGGGTCTGGGGTTTGGGGTTGGCCCAACAACCTGCGACCTTCAAACCTGCAACCTTCAAACCTGCAATGTTCAAAGAACGGCAAAACTGCCTACGCCGCCGCCGGGCGCGGGATGCGCAGCCGCTGCGCGCCAAGCACCAGCAGCGGCACCAGCGCCAGTGCCGCCCCAAGCAGGCCCAGGGTTGTGTAGCCAAACGCGCCAAAGATCACACCGCTGAGCAAATTGCAGCTTGCCGAGATCACGTTCACAATCAGTTCGATGCTGCCCTGGATACCGCCGCGCTCGCCAGGCGCAAGAATATCCGACAGCAGGGTCGACCCCCCAACGTAGCACAGGTTCCAGCCCAGGCCCACCAGAAACAGCGCCAGCGCCAGCCACTGCGTCTGCAACGACACCGGCGCAATCAGGCTGCCGCTCACCAGCAGCGCCACGCCGCTCAAAATCGCGCTGCGCCGCCCGATCCGGTCGATCACGCGCCCGGTGACGATCGAAAGACCAAACATGCCAATCGTGTGCGCCATAAACACCAGCGAAATCGCGTCGCCGCCGTGGTGGCTGTGGTCCATATGCAGCGATGTGACAGACATCACCAGCACCATCGTCGCCTGACCGATCACAATGGCGGCGAGCGCCAGCTGCGCGGCCGGCAGGCGCAGCACTGCGCCGAGCGAGCGGCCCGCCACGAGGGGCTGGCCCGCTTCGGGCGGCTCGTCAAACGCGCGCCCCAGCTCTTGCGGGTCGGGGCGTAATAGTGTGAAAACCAAGACGCCCGCCAGCGCAAACAGCAGCGCGCCGGCCCACATTGTTCCCGACTGCGGCACACTCGTCAGGCCGCCGAGCAGGTTGCCCCGTGAGCTGGCAAGCCAGGGGCCGGCAGCTGCACCGACGGTGCTGGCGAACACAATCATACTGATCGCCCAGCCGCGCCGCTCGGGTGGCTGTGTGTCGGCCGCGGCATAGCGGCTCTGGTCGGCTGCGCCGCGCGCCGCGCCCACCACCGTGACGCCCAGCAAGAACAGCGCGAAGCTGCTGAACAGCACGCCCGCGCCGCTCAGCAGCATGCCGCCCGCGCCCACCACAAAGCCCAGCCCCAAACCCAGCCGGCGGCCATAGCGCTGCATAAAGCGCCCCGAAAAATGCGCCGAAACAGCCGCACCCAGCAGCAGCAGCGTGCCGGCGATCAGCAGCACATACGCGCTTGCAATGCGCCAGCGCATCGAGCGAAGCTGGTGCGGCATAGCGTTACCCCACGAACTGGTAGCCAACGTTGCGAATGGTGCGCAGGCGGCGCGGCTGGCTCGGGTCGTCTTCAATCTGCTCGCGAATCCAGCGCACGTGCACGTCGACGGTGCGCGCATCGCCGATGAACGGATCATCCCAGAGCTGGGCAAGCAGCTGTTCGCGCGAAAAGACCTGCTGGGGGTGCTCCATGAAGAAGCGCAGCAGCTCGAATGCGCGTGGCTTGAGCGTGAGCGTGCGCTCGCCGCGCTGCGCGCAGTAGGTGTTTGGGTTCAGCAGCAGGTCGCCTGCGACAAGCGAAGGTGCGTACGCGACCATTTCTTCAGCCGGCTTGCCGAGCGTGGGCCGGCGCAGCGCAGCCGCCACGCGCGCGAGCAGTTCGCGCATCCGAAACGGCTTGGCGATGTAATCATCCGCGCCAAGCTCAAGCCCAACCACCGTGTCGATCTCGTCGGTGCGGGCGGTGAGCATCAGAACGGGCACGCCCGAAAGCTGGCGAATGCGCCGGCACACCTCGAAGCCATCGTAGCCGGGCAGCATCACGTCGAGCAGAACGATATCGGGCGCGGCGCTGCTGAACTGCAACAGCGCCTCGGGGCCGCTCGCGGCGGTGTGCACCGCATAGCCGGCTTTGCGCAGGTTGTAGGCCAGCGTCGCGCGCAGATGCTCTTCGTCTTCGACAATCAGGATAGTGGCCATTGCTCCGCCTCGCATCGCGCATGTCATCGACAGGGAGGGCATGATAGCATATGCGGGCGCGGCGCTGGCGAGCGATTGGTTCGGGGAAGATAGGCGGGCCAGATGCTTGTATGGGGGAGTGTCGTGAAGGCGGGTATGCGCTACTGAGAATCCGCGCCCGTATCGGGTGAGGCTTCTGCCCCTTCCTCAAACATTGTGCGAAGCTGCGACGCTTGCTGGCGCAGCCGCTGGAAATAGGCCGAATCGGTGATCTCGGCCACTTTTTTCGCCTGGCGCGCCTGGTCGATCTGGATGCGCAGATCGTGCACCTGCTGCTCCAGCCGCGCTTCGCGGGCGCGCACTTCCTGCGCCATGCGCTGAAACACGCGCGCGAGCTGGCCCAGCGCATCGGGGCGCGCGGCAACGGCATCCAGGCTGCTGTGGTCGAAGGTGCCCGCTTCGACGGTTGCCGCCGCCGCTGTGACATAGCCAACCTGCTCAAGGTATTCCAGCTCGAGGTCGCGCAGGCGCTTGCCCGCCAGCGACGCGCCAATGCGGGCGCGCAGCAGCGCCGCGTTAAACGGCTTGGGCAGGTAGTCGGTCGCGCCAAGCTCGACACAGCGGATCACGCTGGCCAGCTCATCGATGGCCGAGATCATAATCACCGGCAGGTGGCGCAGCGCCTCGTCGGCCTTGATCGCTTCCAGCGTCTGGTAGCCATCCTGCTCGGGCATCAGGATGTCGAGCAGCACCACGTCGAAGGGCGGCGACTGTGCAGCGCGCAGCAGCGCCAGCGCGCTGCGGCCGTCGTTGGCGGTGGCGGCGCTGTAGCCCTGCTCGTAGAGCGCGCGCGTGAGCAGCCTGCGGTTGACCGGGTTGTCGTCGACCACCAGAATATGGCCGGTGCTGGGCGTCATTGCGCGTTCCTTCACGGGTGCAGGGTGGGGCGGGGCTGTTATGCGCCGATCGCCACGCGCGGCTGGCAGCGCTCCAGCGCGCCAATCAGATCGTGGATGCGGATGGGCTTGCTGATATAGTCGTCCATGCCGGCCTGCAGGCACAGCTCGCGGTCGCCTTCCATGGCGTTGGCCGTCATGGCGATGATGCGCGGCTGCTGCGCGGCCGGCCAGATCTGGCGGATCTGGCGCGTGGCTTCCAGGCCGTCGAGCTCGGGCATTTGCACATCCATCAGCACCACGTCGTAGGGCTGGCGGCGCAGCGCCTCGATTGCTTCCAGGCCGTTAGCGGCCACGTCGGCGCGGTAGCCAAACTGGCTCAGCAGGCGCAGGCCGAGCTTCTGGTTCACGGCGTTGTCTTCGGCCAGCAGAATGCGCAGCGGCAGGCGCTCGGCCATGTGCGCGTCGATCTGTGGCTGCGCGGCTGCCGCGCTGCGGGTGGATGGTGTTTCTTTCACAAACAGCGTTGCCAGCGCGTCGAACAGCTGCGAGGGCTTGAGCGGCTTGTACAGGTAGGCCGCGAACTCAACGCCGTCGCCGGTTTCGCGCCGCCCGAGCGACGAGAACAGGATCAGCGGCAGGGCTGTGCTGTCGCGCAGGGTGCGGATCGCGCTCGCCAGCGCCACGCCATCCATCTCGGGCATGTTCATGTCGAGAATCGCGAGGTCGAAGGGGTCGCCGCGCCGCACCCATTCCAGCGCCTCGTGCGGCGCGGATGTGTCGAACGAGCGCATGCCCCAGCGTTCGAGCTGCAGCGTCAGGATGCGCCGGTTGGTCGCATTGTCGTCGACGATCAGCACGCGCTTGCCGCGCAGCTCGGGCTGCTCGCTGCTCAGGTGCATGCGCGATTTCAGCGCCGCCGCCGGCTCGGCCGCCAGCGTGAAGAAAAATGTGGTGCCCTGGCCCGCGCCCGCGCTTTCGACCCACATGCTGCCGCCCATCAGCTCGGCCAGGCGCCTGGAGATGGCTAAGCCCAGGCCGGTGCCGCCGTACTTGCGCGTGGTCGAGGCATCCACCTGCGAAAACGACTGGAACAGCCGGCCCATGCGCTCGGGCGGGATGCCGATGCCGGTGTCGCGCACGGAAAAGACCAAAGACGAAGGACGAAGGGCGAATGTTGAAGGTCGCGCCGTAGCGATGAACGCGAGCTGATATGAAACGCATTTTCGCCACTCTTCAGACCGATGTGCGCTTGCAGCAGCGCAATGGTTTCTACTACGCCGCCATCTTTGTGCTGGGCATCTATGCGCTGGCGCTGACGCAACTGCCGCTGCCCGGCGCGCGGCTGGCCTGGCTGCTGCCGGCCATGGCGGTGAACAACCTGCTGATCACCTCGTTCTACTTCGCCGGGGGTATGGTGCTGCTCGAGCGCAGCGACGGCACGATTGCGGCCCAGGTGGTTACGCCCCTGCGCACGCGTGAATACGTGGCCTCCAAAGGGCTCACGCTGGCGCTGCTCGGCACGTGCTACAACAGCATTATCGCCGCGCTGATCTCTGGCCCGCGCGTGGCGCTGGCGCTGGTGCCGGGCTTGTTCGCCGCCGCGCTGCTGTATGCGCTGTTCGGGCTGGTGGCGGTGGCGCGCTACCATTCGTTGAATACCTACCTGCTGCCGTCGCTGCTGTATGTGAGTGTGCTGGCCGCGCCGATGCTGCCCTACACACTCGGCTGGGATCACTGGCTGTTCTACCTGCACCCGATTCAGGCGCCGTTCACTCTGATGCGCGCCGCGATCGAGCCGGTGCCCGGCTGGCAGCAGCTGGTGAGCTTGATCCTGACGCTGCTGGCGGGGGTGCTGACCTTTCGGCTGGCTTGCCGCAGCCTGGAACGCGTTCGCAGCGCCGCCTGATCGTATCCGCAGATTTCACAGCTGACACAGATTCGCTTACAAGCTGAGGGAGGATTGTCGTGAATACTATCACCGTACCGAATCTCGCCAGCCCCGAGTTCAAGGCCAACCCGTATCCATTCTACGCCCGCCTGCGCGCCGAAGCACCGATCTTCCGCACCACACTGCCTAGCCGCGAGCCAGCCTGGCTGGTCACGCGCTACGACGACGCGGTGGCGCTGCTGAAGGATGATCGCCTGGCGAAAGACCGCCGCAACGCGCTTGCACCCGGCTCGAAGGCGCCGTGGGTGCCGGCAATGCTCCGGCCGCTCGCGCAAAATATGCTCGACCTCGACGCGCCCCACCATACGCGGCTGCGCGGGCTGGTGCACAAAGCCTTCACGGCGCGCCCGATCGAGCGGCCGCGCGAGCGCATTCAGGAGCTGTGCGACGACCTATTGGCCGCCGCGCAGCGCCGTCGGCAGCTTGATCTCATCCACGACTACGCCGTGCCGGTGCCCGCCACCATCATTGCCGAGCTGCTGGGCGTGCCAGTGGCCGACCGCGAGCGCTTCCACGCCTGGAGCACGCGCATGGTCTCCACGTCCACGCCGGCCGACATGGTGCGGCTGCTGCCGACGCTCTGGCAGTTCCTGCGCTACCTGCGCCGCCTGATCGCGCTGCGCCGCGCCGACCCGCGCGACGACCTGACCAGCGCCCTGATCGCGGCCGAGGAAGCGGGCGATACGCTCAGCGAAGACGAGCTGATGGCTATGATGGTGCTCCTGCTGATCGCCGGGCACGAGACGACGATCAACCTGATTGGCGGTGGCACGCTGGCGCTGCTCGAACACCCGGGCCAGCTCCAGCGGCTGCGCGCCGATCCAGCGCTGATCAAGCCCGCCGTCGAGGAGCTGGCGCGTTTCACCAGCCCGGTCGAGCTGGCCACCGAGCGCTACGCCCGCGTCGACATTCCTATTCACGATGTTGTGATCCCGCGCGGCGAGAAGGTGCTGGTGGTGCTTGGCTCGGCCAATCGCGACGAGCGGCAGTTCGCCAGCCCCGACGTGCTCGACATCACGCGCGAGCCGAACAAGCACCTGGCGTTTGGGCAGGGCGCGCACTACTGCCTGGGTTCGCCGCTGGCGCGCATGGAAGGGCAGATCGCGATTGGCACGCTGATCGTGCGCCTGCCCACGCTGCGTCTGGTGCGCCAGCCCGCCGAGCTGCGCTGGAACAAGGGCTTGTTTGTGCGCGGCCTGACGCAGCTGCCGCTGGCGTTTTAGGCGGTTGGCAGGTTTGCAGGTTGATCGGTAGCTGATTCACCGCAAAGAACGCAAAGGGCGCAGAGGGTTAAAGG
>LJCR01000569.1 GCA_001399705.1 Kouleothrix aurantiaca | reverse complement strand
AGCGCGGCAAACAGCACTGGCTTGCCGCTGCGCGGGCCGTCGGCCAGGTAGAGCAGCATGGCGGCAGCCAGCGTAAGCGTGGTGGCTTTGCCGGATGGGTGCGCGGCGGCGATCTCGGCGCGACGGCGAAACAGCAAGGCGCTGCCGGCAACAATGATGGCGTCGCGGGCGAGCAAGAGGCCGGTGGCCCACCATGGGAAGCCACGCGTGCGCGACAGCGCGACGGCCGTGATGTCGACCATCAGCTTGTCGGCGATCGGGTCGAGCACTTTGCCGAGCGGCGATACCTCGCCGCGCATGCGCGCCACCGGCCCGTCGAACAAGTCGGTGGCCATGGCCGCGCCAAACACCGCCAGCGCGCGCCAGCGGCCATCGGGCTGGCGCAGGTAGTGGATGGCGGCTGGCAGCATGAGCAGGCGCGCGAGCGTAAGCAGGTTGGCAGGGTAGGCCAGCTCGCGCAGTTGCGGGGTGTCTTTCATGCATTTAATCCACAGATTGCGCAGATTACGCAGATCGCGTGAATAGCATCATCTGTGCAATCTGCGTAATCTGTGGATACGATCGCTTTAGCTCTCGGCAGCGTGCTTCGGCAGCGCTTCCAGCAAGAGTTCGGCCACGTCTTTGCGCGCCAGGGTTTCGTCGACGCCCGTGTTCTTGGCAGCGTCTTCAAACATAACCATGCAGAACGGGCAGGCCACCGCCACCGTCGTCGGCTCGGCCTTCTGCATCTGCTCCAGGCGAATGACGTTGATGCCCTTTTTGCCCCAGCCCTCCATCCAGGCATTGCCGCCGCCGCCGCCGCAGCACATGGCCCGCTCGCGGTTCCAGTCGGGCGCTTCCACCAGCTCAAGGCCGGGGATGGCTTGCAGCACACTGCGCGGCGCGTCGTACACATCGTTGTAGCGGCCGATATAGCAGGGGTCGTGGTAGGTCACGCGCTGCTCAACCTTTTCGGTGGGCGTGAGCTTGCCGTCGGCCACCAGCTGCGCCAGGAAGTCGGTGTGGTGGATCACCTCGTAGTCGATGCCGGCGCGCCCGCCAAACTGGTTGTATTCGTTCTTGATGGTGTTGTAGCAATGCGCGCAGGTGGTCACCAGCCGCTTGAAGGTGTACTGGCCGAAGGTGCCGACGTTGGTCTTCGCCATTTCCTGGAACAGCAGCTCCTCGCCCATGCGGCGGGCCGGGTCGCCGGTGCAGGTTTCTTCCTCGCCCAGCACCGCGAAATCCACGCCCGCGCGCGTGAACAGCTCGATCATGGTGCGCGCCACGCGCTTGGAGCGGTCGTCGTAGCTGGGCGCGCAGCCCACCCAGTAGAGCACGTCGACGTTTTCTTTCTCGCCCATGGTCGGAACATCCAGGCCATCGGCCCAGGCCATGCGATCGCGCGCGGGCAGGCGCCAGGGGTTGCCCTGCCGCTCAATGCCTTCGAGCACGCGCTTGACATTGCCGGGCACCTCGCTCTGGATCATCGCCAGGTTGCGCCGGAAGCCAACGATCTGGTCGACATGCTCGATCATGGCCGGGCATTCTTCCATGCAGGCGCGGCAGGTTGTGCAGCTCCACAGCTCGTTTTCGGTGAACAGGCCGTGCTCGTAGAGCGGGATGGTTTCGGCGTCGCCGGTGATGATGCGGTATTTCTCGCGCTCGTCGGCGGGCTGGCCGGCCTCGCCCTTCTCGCTGGTGCCGTCGGCCACCACATTCTGGTGCACGCGCGCCACGCTGCCGTCGCGCAGCAGGATGGGCTCGCCGCGCATCAGGTCGGCCATCTTCGTGATCAGGAACTTGGGCGACAGCTCGGAGCCCGAGGCATAGGCGGGGCACTTGCGCTGGCAGCGCCCGCACTGCATGCACGCGTCGAAGTCGAGCCGCTGCTTCCATGTGAAGTCGGCCAGCGTGGCCAGGCCCAGCGCCGGCTCGTCCTTCTCGATCTCGCCTTCAAGATCGGGGATGGGCATGAGCGCGCCTTTGGGCGCGGTGTCGCGGAAGAAGGTGTTGAGCGGCGTATAGAAGATGTGCTTGAACTTCGAAAAGGGGATGCTGGCGATAAACGCGAAGGTCACCAGCATGTGCGTGTACCAGAACAGGCCGTGCAAGCCGAGCGCAACGCCGCTGCCGCCGCCCAGGCCGATCGTGCGGAACACTGTCGCCAGGCCGTAGCCAAAGTAGGAGTTGCCGGCCCAGGCCTGCTGGTAGACCGGGATGTCGCCAATGCTCTGGTTGGCGAGGCGCAAGCCTTCCAGCAGAAAGCCGGTGGCAGTGATATACAGCAGCGTCGCCAGCACCCACAGGTCGGTCTGGCGGTTGTTCAGCCGGTCGGGCTTGGTCTGGTAGCGCCGCCACGCCGCCCACACCAGGCCGGCCAGAAACACCAGGCCCATGGTGTCGAGGATCAGCTCGTACCACTGGTAGAAGCTGCCCGCCAGGATCTGGCCGGCCTGCGGCCCCATCAGCGGGATGCTGAAATCTTCCTCGACGGCAATAATGTCGGTGCCGATAAACAGCGCCAGGAAGCCAAAAAAGATCAGCGCGTGCATGGTGCCGGGCCGCCGGTCTTTCAGCACACGCTTTTGCCCAAACACCTGCGATAGCGACTCGACCAGGCGCGCGGGCAGCTCGGAAATTCGCGCGTCGGGCTTGCCGCGCCGCCAGCGCGCGACATCGCGCAGCATGCCCCAGGTCATGACGGCCAGGGCCACCAGCGCGCTCAGGTAGAGCGCGAGCGGCGCGAATCCTTCGCCAACATTCCAGTAGATCTGGCGGACTGCTTCCGTCATCGAAGTTCTCCCCAGGGCCAACGGCCTATCTACATCTGCAAGACATGGTTATATACGGTACTGTTGGAGGCGCCAAGATAATAGCATTCCTGATGCAGTGCGTCAAACAGTTCGGCTGCGGCCCTGCGTGTGAGGCGTTCTGCCTTTATCGCATCAGGGTGCGCTAGCGCGTATGCGCCCGTTGCTGGCGCGTGGCCGAATTGCGAAGATACGTCATTTCTACGATGTCGTTTCTTCACCAAGTGGTATACTTCTGCTCGATAGTCACATCTTCACCAAAACCCATCATCTTCCTCTTCGCGCCCATCCATTACCGCCACACTCGTGCGGTTCGGGCGCGCCGCTGCTATGTGGGCTTGTTCGGCTGCTGTTTCTTTTATGTGAAAGGATTGGCCTGAATGCACCACATTTCCAGGAGGCTCCGCCTATCGACAGTTTTTGTGCTGTGTCTGGCTGGGCTGGTATTTGCCATCCCGGCTGGCGCTTCGCCGGCCAGCGCGCCGCCCGCTGCGGTGGCACACGC
>LJCR01000568.1 GCA_001399705.1 Kouleothrix aurantiaca | reverse complement strand
GACCAGCGCGGCGACCCACGCCCGAAGAATGGCGACGGCGCGGGCGCGGCGATCTGCGACATTGGCGCCTTCGAAAACGACCCGCTCATTCCCGGCTATGGCTCGACGCCGGTGCAGCCCGGCCCGCTCGATTTTGGCAGCGCGGTGGTGGGCGGCAACGCCGGCGCCTCGCTAGTCATTATGGAAACGGGCAACAGCACCTTGCAGGTCAGTAACCCGCAATTCAGCGGGGCATCCGCCGCCGACTTCTCGCTTGCGCCAGGCGGCCAATTTCCCTTGAATATTGCTGACGGCGGGGCCGACAAGACCGTAACGCTGAACTGTAGCCCCGGCGCGGCCGGCACGCGCAGCGCCACGCTCACGCTCAGCACCAACGACCCCGCGCGCCCGCAGGTGAGCTACGCGCTGACCTGCCAGGGCACGGTGCAGCCGCGCCCGGCCTTTGCCGCCCTGCCAATCGACCCCGGCCCGATCGACTTTGGCAGCGCCACGGTTGGCGCAAGCGTGAACGCCAGCCTGATCATCAGCAACACCGGCGACGCCGACCTGCATGTCACGTCCCCCGCCCTGAGCGGCCCGAACGCGGCGGAATTCAAGCTGGTGAATAGCCTGCCCGCCGCAATCGCGCCCGACGCTGCGGCGACGCTCACGCTGCAATGCAAGCCTGCCGACCTGGGCATTCGTACCGCCAAGCTCACGTTCACCACCGACGACTCGAACGACGCGAGCGTGAGCTTCAACCTCGCGTGCAGCGGTGAACCAGTGCCGCCGCCTATTCTCGACAAACCGGGCCAAAGCATCAACAACAGCCCGGCGAAAGGGCTCGACGGCGCGTATGGCGTGGCGGTGAGCCCCGACGGCAGCAATGTCTATGTGACGGGCTACCTGAGCAAGGCGATTGCGGTGTTCAGCCGCGACGACGTGACGGGCGTGCTTACACACATTCAAACCTTCACTAACGCCGCGCTGAACGGCCTCGACGGCGCGCGCCTGATCACCGTCAGCCCCGACGGCAAGAATGTGTATGTCGCCAGCAGCGTTGCCAGCGCGCTTGTGACGGCTTACCGCGACACCAGCACCGGCACGCTGAGCCAGGGCGGAACCATTACCAGCAACGGCCCGGCCAGTCTGGGCGGCGCGTACGGCGTGGTGGTCAGCCCCGACGGGCGCTTTATCTACGTGACGGGCAACGCTGCCGGCGCGGTTTCGATCTTCAGCCGTGGCGTGAGCGGCCTGCCGAACTTTGTTTCCGCCGTGACCAGCGCCGACCTGGCGGGCGCGCACGGCCTGGCGCTCAGCCCCGACGGCACGAACCTTTACGTCACCGCGTACAGCAGCCCCGACGCGAACACCGGCAAGCTGGTGGTGTACCAGCGCAACGCCAGCACTGGCGCGCTGACTTTTGTGCAGGCAAAAAGTGAGTGCGACAGCCTGATCTGCGCGGTGAACGGCAACTTCAACGACGGCCTGGGCGGCGCGTTTCAGGTCGCCGTCAGCCCCGACGGCCTGTTTGTCTACGCGGTTGGCACGTATGATGGCGCGGTGGTGGTATACAAGCGCAACGGCCTGAACGGCAGCGTGGCGCGCGTGCGCACCTACAAGGACAACACGAATGGTGTGGATGGCCTTTCGGGCGTGAGCGGCGTGACGATCAGCCCCGACGGCGCGTACCTTTTTGCAACGGGCTATAACGACAAGGCGATTGCGGTGTTTGCGCGCGACGCGAGCAGTGGCCTGCTAACCTACAAGCAGCTGGTGCAGCGCAGCCCGCTGGTGGGCGGCCCGGCCCTGCCCCTGCTCGACGGCGCGCGCGAGGTGGCGGTCAGCCCCGACGGCAGCTCGGTGTACGCGGCGGCATTTCTGGATGACGCGGTGGCCGGATTCCACACTGCCAACCCCACGCCCACACTCAGCAGCCTCGCACCCAGCTCGGCGCAGGAAGGCGGCACCGGCTTCACGCTCACGGTCAATGGCGAGGGTTTTATTCACGGCTCGACGATCTCGTGGAACAACGTGGCCCTGCCGACCACCTTCGTCAACAACACCAAGCTCACCGCCAGCATCGCGGCCAGCCGCACCGCCGCCGCCGGGCAGGCTGATGTGACGGTGGCGAACCCTGCGCCGGGCGGCGGCACCTCGAACACGCTCACCTTCACCATCACTGCGCCCGGCCAAAACCCGGTGCCCTCAATCAGCGACATCGCGCCCGCGTCCGCACCCGCCGGCGGCGCAGCCTTCACGCTCACCGTCAACGGCGCGAACTTCATGGCTGGCTCGCAGGTGCGCTGGAACGGCACGGCCCGCACGACGACCTTTGTGAGCGCCAGCCAGCTCACCGCGCAGATCAGCGCGGCCGACATCATCGCAGGCGGGCCAGCCGGCGTGAGTGTGTTCAACCCCGGGCCGGGCGGCGGTCTCTCGAACGCGGTCGAGTTCACCGTCGCCGCGCCCGACGAAAACCCAACGCCGTCGATCAGCAGCGTCAGCCCAAAAGAAGTCCTGGTCGATCTGTCCACGGCGAAGGAGCTGGCGCTCACCATCACCGGCACGAACTTCACCGCCGACACGCAGGCGCAGTGGAATGGCGCAAACCGCCCGACCACCTACGTCAGCGCTACCAAACTGATCATGCTCGTCACCGCTGCCGACCTGGCGCTGGGCGGGCAGGGCAGCGTGACGGCAGTGAACCCCGGGCCGGGCGGCGGCACTTCGAACACGGCCACCTTCACCATTCACACGATCACGACGCGGCTGTACGTGCCAATGGCGCGGCGCTAACGATAGGAGATGGGGGATGGGCGTTGGGGGATAGTGAACGCACAGCAATCGCTCTGTTCATAATGTCGAAAAAACGCAATGGTTCGGGATGCAGTAACATCCCGAACCATTGCGCTCTCTCCAACCCCCAGCCCCTATCTCCCATCCCCTCGCCACAGGCGCATCACGCATGGCCCATGCGCTGGCGCAGGTCGGTGTTGCGGCCCAGGCGGCTCAGCACATTGCGCTTCACGTTATACACGTCGTTGACGTTGCTGAACAGGTCGGGGCGCTCGCCATAGATCTCGCCCGGCTTCAGCCCCATCACATACGAGCCGATCACCACGGCGCGCTCGGCGTCGTCGTTCAGCAGCTCGTCGATCTCCTGCCAGAACTCGCCGCGCTGCACGCGCTCAAGCGCTTCCTCGTCGGCCGAGCTTTGCGGCATCTGGCTGGGCGTGAGCGACTCTTCCGCCACCATCTCCGACCACGACTGTGCGCGGACGCTGTCGATCACCACCGAGCCGGTGCAGAGCTGCAG
>LJCR01000567.1 GCA_001399705.1 Kouleothrix aurantiaca | reverse complement strand
TGGTAGCCCAGCGCGCTTTCGGCTGCCCAGCGAGGCCGAGTGGGAGCGGGCGGCGCGCGGCACCGACGGCCGCACGTTCCCGTGGGGCAACGCCTGGAGGGTCGATCTCGCCAACACCCGCGAAAGCGGGCTGGCCAGCACCACGGCGGTAGCTTCCTACCCGGCCGGCGCGAGCCCAGACGGCTGCCTCGACCTGGCCGGCAATGTCTGGCAGTGGACGGCCTCGCTCGATGCGCTGTACCCCTACGCGCCCGCCGACGGCCGCGAAGACATGCGCGCGCCCGGGCGGCGCATCCTGCGCGGCGGCTGCTACGCCAACCCGCACGGCTTTGCGCGCAGCGCGTGCCGCTTCCGCCTGCTGCCCAAGGTGCGCAACGAGTTCCTGGGCTTTCGGCTGGCGATGTAGCGGCTAGAAAGGTTGCAGGTTGCAAGTTCCGAAGTTACAAACTCGCAGGCCGCCAATCATTATCGGAGATTGCAGTGGCAGGATGCACAAGGCAGTTGCATTTTCCGCGCTCCAACGCGCTTCTTGCCGCGCATGAGTGGTCAATTGTTCCGCAAACCCCTGTAGGCACTGCCCACTGCCAACGGCATTCTGCCGACTGTTCAGCCCTTGGTTCCGTGGTTTCGTGGTTCCGTGGTTCTCGTAACCCTCCCATAGCTCTGTGCTCTCCGTGTTCTCTGTGGCCGAACTCGTACGTCACCCGCGCCTACGTCGCACGCGCCCGCCTGCGCCACCACCACCACACGCCTGCCGCCAGCACGCCAATCGCTGCCGCCCACCACACACCCTGCCAGGTCGTCGCGGCGCGTTCTTCTTCTGGCGTAAGCACCGCGAGCTTGAAGACTGGTGAATACGGCGCGTGATTGGTGAGCATACTGGCCTGGCTCTCCATGTAAAAATAGAGCCCGTTGCTGTCCGGCGCCCAGCCCAGCCAGACTGGCAGCCACCTTGCCTTATTCGCCTCAGCTACGACCTCATCACTCTGATTGTAAATGCGCAGCCAGTTGCGCGCCCCATAGCCCACCCGCGCATAGTAGCGTCCATCTGGTGAAACAAGCGGAGGCTCATTCGGAGGCGTATTACACGATACCAGCGTGTGCGGCACAGTATCCAGAATCGCCTTGACATCGGCATCGGGAAAGCCAAAATACACATGCTGGCCATCGTGCTCTTCGGTAAATAGCGTATAGCCGCCGTTGACAAATGCGTTGATCGCAGCGATTCGGGTGGCAGCTTCCAATCGCGCACGCAGCGCATCGACTGTAATCTGCGGGAGTGGCAATAACCATTTGGGAGCGGCGCTCTTCGGATCAAGCACTGAGCCAAGCCTGGTCGACTGGCCTGTGCGTGAGTCGATCACGTAGTAAGTTGTGTCGGAGTTACCCAATCCAGCTATCTGATCGGCGCTGATCCAGCAGCCGCTGAGCTGAGTTGAAAATGGTATGCGCACACCTGTTGCCAGATCAAGAATGAACGCTTCGTGCGTACCATTACGTGTCCAACCAAGCAGCATTCGCCGCCCATCCGGTGACAGCTTTCCACCACTCGGGTACCACTGCCCCGGCGCAATGACATCCAGCCGCCCGCGCGGCACACCCAGCCAGGTATCGAGGTAGGGCGCGGCCAACTGCTGGCCAACGAACCCCCAGCCGCAATACAGCAACACTGCAATGCCCAGCAGCCGCAGCCAGGGCAAGCCCGAACCAGTGGAACGCTTGACAGATGTGTTCGGCAACTGGCTACTCCTTCGTGATCGTCTCGGCAATCGGTAGCTGTACGACCAGCCACCAGATCAAAAGTCCTCCCACAAATCCAAAAACCAGCAGCAGGGAAGAATGCGTTGTTACCAGCAAAGGCCCCCAGTATCGCTGCAATAGTATGCATAAGAAAGCCACAACCGATATCGCTGTCGATTTTCGTATCAGCGCTGGATTAGCAGACCAGTACAGCTTCGAAACAATATATACTGCTGGAATAATCATTAATACATAATAATGATCATGGATTGAAGGCGGACATAGCAAGCTTACACAAATAATCAAGGTGAAATGGAACCATGTGGTTGTGCGGTAATCTTCGCTTCTGTTTCGCAGTATTTTCCAGGCTGACGCAATTACGATCAGGGCTACGCCTAGAAAAACAATACTATAGCCAATGAATGGCATGTCTATAATCGGGTTGGCAACAACAGTCACATAGTTACTGGCCGACTGATATGCGAAGTAAAACTCATTGCGACTGAATAAGCGCAGCACGGTAGAGAAGATCGACACATTCACAGGAAACAGGCTCGAGTTCGACATCGAAGGCAGAACGCGCGTGAAGTAGAACACCGAATTCGCTACCGACGCGCTAAGAAGAAACTCAGTCACAAACGCGCCAGCGATCCCGAGCAAAAATCCAACGAGCGCAAACCAGCGACGAACATATATGAAATGCGCCAGTAGCAGCGCAGGGTAAATCTTGATCATCGCAGCAATGCCAACAAGCGCGCCGCTGATTATTTCCTTGTATATGTTGCCGTTGGTGTCTACAGCCAGAAACAAAGCGCCAGTGATACATAGCAACAAGATAAAATTAATCTGGCCGAGCAGCAATGTGCTATAAACTGGCGGAAAAATAAACCCGATCATGGTGGCCAAGGGAGTAAACCATAGCGGAAGTCTGCCAATCCGCCGCAGCAACTCAATCGCGCCAACAAATGATAAAAGATTGATAATAAACCATATTGCCCGCGCTGATCCGAACGAAAGCCCGCCAAGTGGGCGGATCACTTCTGCGAAAAATGGTGGGTAAATATATTCAGGGTATGCTACTTTAGCCCCCCCAACTACCGCAGCAAGATCCATACTGTGTGCATCGTACAACGGCAGATTGTGAGTCAGCGCTCGCGCCGCGACATAGTATGCAGCGAAGTCGTAGCTCTGCGGAATGGCGAGCAACGAGGGGAGAATGCGAAAAAAACCGGCCAGTGCCAGCAGAAGCGTGAGGCCGAGCAAAGCGCTCACAAAGATGTTCTTCGTGACGAACGCGCCGAGTTTAGCGATCGTTTCTTTCATGAGAGGATGATTTCCTTCTATAAAGCATTACTTCGATGAAAACTCTAGCATGCAGGCAATGCTCATTTCGCTCCACTATTTCAGGAACGAAGCAGTGCAAGCACCTATCTCCAGTGGTGTCGTTCAACAGCTGGCTCCTTTGTGCTTGCTACAACGCGTCTGCCAGAACCAAACACCCTGAAACGGCCGACGTGATGCGTCGGCCAGGTTCCAGAAATATACCGTTAGAGTGCGGGT
>LJCR01000566.1 GCA_001399705.1 Kouleothrix aurantiaca | reverse complement strand
CAGGGGCTTAGGCGCGGAGTATCTGGGTGTTTCGATGGGGCCGGGCCGGTGCGCGGCGTGGTTCAGGCAGCGCGGCTTTATTGGCGCGTCGCCGGCCACACACGAATGAGGTTGGGCAGCAGAGAGCGGGTGCTTCATGCTGGCACCCGCTCTCTGCTGCCTATGCCGTCGGCATCGGAGGGAATCATATTCTTAGCTGCGGCAGGCTAACTGCTACCCCACGCGGGGCACCGTGTACGTCCTGTCACCTCAGGGCCTGCCAGTTGAGAAGAATCAGAATTGTCCAGACGATAGCAAAGATCGGCGGGATTGGCAGGGCAAAGCCCCACCAGAATAGTGCGCCCAACGGAATCAGCGCAAGCGCGAGAATAGCGCCGGACTTGTATCCACCCCACAGCAGAACACCGGCGACAGCTTCAAGAATGCAGACGAGCAGAAAGGCAGCCAGCAGCGGGACAGTGGTTGGAATGCCAACACGCTCGAACGGCCCGCGCCCATACGCGGGAAAGCCCATGACAATCGGAATGTCGCGCCCGTTCAGAAGATTTTGTATGGCTGGAATGCAGAACACGCCAAAACCAACCGCAATAAACCAATGCATGAAGGCTGCCACGCGAAGAAGCGCGGGAACGTTCATATCTTTCCTCATCACTCGCATCGCCTTCGTCACTGTGTCGGGCCATCGATTGGCGGCAGGCTGTGCAGGTACGCGTACATCGCGCGCAGCTCGTCGTCGGTGGTCGCCGCGCGAAATTCCGGCCAGGGCATACGCGGCTCTGTAAACCCGCTTGGCAGCGTGAGTATCGGCACTGTGCTGCCGTCGGGGCGCGTGCCCGTGTTGAAGAATTCCATGAACTGCGCTTCGGTCCACTGTGGCACAATCTGGGTAAGATTTGGGCCGGGCGGCGGGCCAGGCTCGCCAGTATCCACTTTCCCTTCGAGCCGAGGGCCGTGGCAATCGCTGCATCCCAGAATACTGACCATGTATTTCCCATAGGTTGCGCCAACCGCGGGCGGAGGCGCGATCACCGTGCCTGCTGGCGGCTGCGCCGTGCGGAAATCCACTAAGTTGGTGAAGACCGCGCCAAACAAGCTGAAGCGCGTGGGCGGTGTCGGGCTGCCGGTGGGCGGCTGCGAGCGGAGGTAGGCGACCAGCGCCAGCACATCCTCATCACTCAGGTTGCGCAGGTTGCTGGACGGCATGATCAGCAGCGAGCGACCGTCTTTGCTGACGCCTTCGCGAATCGCGCGAACCAGTTCGCCGTCGGTCCAGCCATCGATATTGCCGCCGGGCGTGAGATTCGGGGAGTACAAGGTGCCCAACGGCGGCAGACCGAACTTGTTCAGAAAGTCTGTGCCCGCAAGCGGAAGCTGATTGTTTGTCGAGTGGCAGCTCATGCAAATGTGAGCCAGTTGCTGGCCGCGTGCGATCTGAGCGCTGCTACCAGTCGCCTTGGGCGTCGGCACGGGGTTATCGTAGCGCTGGTTGAGCTTGGCATAACCGTTCACAGCCAGCACGCCGATCAGGGCTGGAATAATCGTGAGCAAGCCAGCGACGAGCACGCCGATCCATTTCAGCAGCCGATTGTTCACTCGCCAGGCGCGCGTGGCCAGGAAGCCGAACAAAAGAATCAGGACAACAAGCACGAGCATTCCTGCAATGTCGAACATGGCTGGCTCCTTCGGTTGTGTGGGATGTCTGCCTGAAGATTCTGCGTTTCACGCCGTGCATGGCTCACATGGCTGCATTCAGTGCCTGGGCGGGCAAGGGGCCGTTTTGCCGATACGCAGCTTCGTTGGCGAGGTACGCGTCGATCACTTCATAGGGCTGGTAGCGGCTGAACTCATCGCGCAGGCGGGCGGCGTTTGCTTTCCACTGCGGCTCACTCAGCACACGCTCAGCCGCGCGGCGAATCGCCTCGGGCTTCGGGTTTTCGGTGCGCAGGTCGATCCCGACATTGAAGTAGTCGATGTGCGCGTTGATATCGTTCTTGCCCTCGCGGATGCCCGCCGTCACCAGCGGCACGCCTTTGCTCAGGCTCAGCAGCACGCTGCCATAGCCGCCGTTGCAGACGAACAGGTCGGCGCGGCCCAGAATGAAATCGAAGTCGACGAAATCTTCGATCACGATGTTGTCCTGCGGGTAGCGCTGCCGCAACTCCGCCGTCTGGTAATGCGCGGTGGTCACGACCAGCAGCGCGCCGCTGTCCTTGAGCGCCTCAAGCGCGGGCACAATCAGCTTGTTCTGGTCTTTGTTGTCGACCGTGCCCTGCGAGATGACGATCACCCGCTCGTAGCGTTCGAGCTTTTCGGGGTACGGAAACGGCCTTGCAATGCTCGTTTTGTAAGGCTGAAGCGCGCCTACAAAGATCATCCTGGGGTTACGCTCGCGGCGCGGGTAGGCAAAGCCGGGCACGCCGCTCTGAAACACAACATCCGGGCTGCGGTAGGAGACATCGAACAGCGACCCCTGGACGGGCGCTACCGCAAGGTCTTTCAATATGCTATTGAAGAACCTTTTCACATCGTCCAACACCGTGCGCTCCATCATGAAGCGCATGCCCCGGTGCAGCAGCTTGCCGAGGGCAGTTTTGGCGGGCTTCATGCCAACAAAGTTCGGTGGCACATCCTTGGAAGTTTCCAGCGACGGCGCGACTCCAATCGCATACACGCGCTTGCCGAGCTTTTCCTTCACCGGTTTCATCGCGTAAAAAGCCGCATCGCAAACCAGAATATCGAAGGGAAACGAGCGGTTGATCTCCGCGATATCCTCGAAGTAATTGCCGATATTGGCGACCATCATGTTCTTGCCGTCGAAGCGGATGAGCGCGGGGCCGTGTAAATTCACGCGCTCGGGGAACAGCTCGCCGATATTGTCGCCGGTGACTTCGCTGGCCCGCTTGTATGGGTAGGCCGGGATTCCCAGGCGCTCGACTTTGGGAATATAAGTTGGCCCGGCGTACCAGCGCACATCGTGGCCGGCATCCTTGAGGTGCATGGCCAGGCCCGTGAGCGGGTTAAAATGCCCGTCGCCAGGGACGGCCGCAAAGAGGAATTTCATTGATGCTCCTTTCCCTCAGCGCCCAGTTGGTGGGACGATGCCGAGTTACTGCAAAATGTTCATCTGGTCGAGCACCGTCCAGTTCTCGGTGATCTGGCCGTTCTCAATGCGTGCGAAACTAATTCCTTTGACCACAAAGGGCCGGTTTGTTGGCGGGTTGCCCAGAAACGCGCCGGTATGTGTTCCACGCAGCGTCCAGTGGGCAGCCAGTTTGTCGCCCACGCTGATCTCATCCTCAAC
>LJCR01000565.1 GCA_001399705.1 Kouleothrix aurantiaca | reverse complement strand
GCGTAGGGGTTTAGGGTCTGGGGTTTTGGGATTGGGCTTGCGAATCTGCAAACCAAGAACCAGGAACCGAGACGCAGAACCTGGGCGAACACAAGGTTCGCCCCTACGGCTGCTATGTACGGACGGACCTTGTGTTCGCCCCTACAGGCTGCTATGTACGGGCGGACCTTGTGTTCGCCCCTACAGGCTGCTATATACGGACGGACCTTGTGTTCGCCCCTACGGCTGCTATGTACGGACGGACCTTGTGTTCGCCCAACCATCAACTTGCCACCAGCTCACCCATATCAACCGCCACCGCCACCGCCGTGCGCCCCCACTCGTCCAGGTCGCCCTCGCCGCGCGCCGTGTATTTGCCCACCACCAGCTCGCGCGCCAGCGCGTCTTCGGCGGGTTCCGCAACCACGCGTGCCGTGCCGGCGAACACCTGCTCGCGCAGCCGCAGCTGCACCGCTGGCGTGCGCATCAGGTTCTTCACCCAATCGGCGTCGGAGCGCCCGCCGGCCAGCATATACAGCGCGTGCCCTTCGAGCGCAAACCAGATCTCGATCGTGTGCGGCCGCCCGCTGACGCGCCCGGTGGTGGTCAGGTAGCAGAAATCATCCTCGGCAAACGCCTGAAAATCATTTGCCATCCTGGCTTCTCCCTCTTCTGTTAGTCGAATGCGCGTTTGATCATCGCGGCAAAGGCGCGGCGTGTCAACCTGTTCTTTCGGGCAAGGCGCGGGGGACAGGGTGAAGGGGTGAAAGGGTGACAAGATGACTGGGTGAAGGGGTGAAAGGGTGATGATTTCAATCGTAAATCGTAAACCGTAAATCGTAAACCGTAAATTCCTCAATCTCCGTGCCTCTGTGTCTCTGTGGTGAATCTTTCGGTCGTCGTTCGTCGCCAACCTGCAACCTGCAACCTGCAAACCTGCAACCCGAACTATTTCGTGGCGCGATGTTTGCTTGATGCCTTTCTGCAGGTATCGCGCTTGCTTCAAAAAAGGCAGACAATGCAGTCGACATTAGCCCAGACAAGCACGCAGCAGAAAGAAGCTGGCAGCCACCGCAGCGTGGCCGAATCGCTGCGTGAGTACGGGCGCGGCATCGCCGGCGGCCTGCTGTTCAGCTTGCCGCTGCTGTATACCATGGAGATGTGGCAGGCTGGCATCACGATGCACCCGCTGCGCTTGCTTGCCGGTGTGGCTGCGACCATCGTCCTTCTGCTGGGCTACAACCGCTACGCCGGCCTGCGCGAAGATGCTGGCTGGACCGAGATCGCAATCGACTCGATCGAGGAGCTGGGCCTGGGCTTTGTGCTGGCTGCTGCGATCCTGGCGATGCTCGGGCGCATCACGACCAGCATGCCAACCAACGAAGTCATGGGCAAAATCGTGGTCGAAGCCATGACCATGGCGATCGGCGTGTCGATTGGCACTGCGCAGCTTGGCGCCAGCGACGACTCGAGCGATGGCGACGACCAGGGCGATAGCGCAGACTCGTCGGGCGACGACGAGAAGGACGACGATCCGCCCACCTTCGCCAGCCAGGTCGTGCTGGGCTTCTGCGGCGCTATGCTGATCGCCAGCAATGTCGCGCCCACCGAAGAAATCATCAAGCTGGCCGTCGAGCTGCGGCCCTGGTACGTCGTTGGGCTGGCGGCCGTCTCGCTGCTGCTGGCCGCGCTCATCCTCTTCTTCAGCGGCTTTCACGCCGCCGACCGCGTCAGCCCACAGCAAGGCCCGGTCTCGATCATCAGCGGTGCAATGCTGAACTACGCGATTGCGCTTGCTGCCTCGGCCGGCGCGCTCTGGTTTTTCGATAGCCTGGCAGGGCTGGGCTACACCACTGGCGTTGCCGCGATTGTGGTGCTGGGTGTGGCATCGACGCTTGGCGCGTCGGCGGGCCGGCTGCTGATTCAAGCGGCAGCTGGGAAGTAAGGAACGTCATGAATCTACCCAAAAAGAACTGGCTGGAATGGACGGTTTTTGGTGTCGGCCTGGTGCTGGTTGCCGGCGTGCTTGCCTATCTCGCCTATTCCAGCGCGACCCAGGGCGATGCCCCGCCCGATCTGGTGGTGCAGCTTGGCGAGCCGGTGCAGCAGAGCCAGCACTACAGCCTGCCGGTTGCCGTCAGCAACCAGGGCGACAACCCCGCCGAAGACGTGGTGGTGCGCATCACGCTCGATACCGGCGGCGAGCCGGAAGAGTCCGAGTTCTCGGTTAGCTACCTGCCCGGTGGCGGCGAGGGCAATGGTTGGGCTACCTTTACCAGCGATCCTCGCAGCGGAGCGCTTTCAACGCGCATTGTGGGCTACACAAGCCCATGATCGCTGCCAGGAACTGCAATGAACGACGTATTCCGCAAGTTCGCCAACAAAACCTCTGAGGTCGTTGGATCGCCCTGGGCGTTTATTATCGCTACTGCAGTCATCATCATCTGGGCGGTCAGCGGGCCGATCTTCGGCTTCTCCGACACCTGGCAGCTGGTGATCAATACCAGTACCACGATCATCACCTTTCTGATGGTCTTTCTTATTCAGAATACGCAGAACCGCGATGCCAAGGCCATTCACCTCAAGCTCGACGAGCTGATTCGTGGCGTTGAAGGCGCCCGCGACGAGCTGGTCGACCTCGAAGACCTTTCCGACGACGAGTTGCGCCGCTTGCAGCAGCAGTTCAAACAAATGCGTGAAGCACAGAGTGGCGATATGAAAGAGCATGTCGAAAAGCATCTCGACGCGCTGGAAGATGAGCTGGAGGACCGCGAGGAAGAAAAAAGTGCGGCGTAGCCAGCCCGGGCGTGCGAGCTTTCACCCGCACGCCCGGTGTCGTTTCTAGCGCCGCCGCAGATAGTCGTCGTAATCGCCTGGGAAGACGCGCACGCCCCCGCCCGCCACCTCGATCACGCGCTCGGCGAAGCTGCGCAGAAACGCGCGGTCGTGCGCCACGGCGATCACCGTGCCTTCAAAGGCGTCCAGCGCCTGCTCGAAGTGCTCGCGCCCTTCGATGTCGAGGTGGTTCAGCGGCTCGTCGAGCACCAGCAGGTTGCAGCCGCGCAGCACCAGCAGCGCCAGCTGCAGGCGGCTCCTTTCGCCCAGCGAGCACGCGCCCACCGGGCGAAACACGCTGTCGCCGCCGAACAGGAAGAAGTGCAGGAAGTTGCGCGCCTCGGTTTCGCTCATGGCGCGGGCGTTCAGCACCGTTGCCAGCACGGTCGCCTGCGGGTCGAGCGTTTCCTGCTCCTGCGCCATCACGCCCAGGCGCACGTTCGCGCCCAGCCTGACGACGCCAGCCTGTGGTTCGAGCTGGCCCGTGA
>LJCR01000564.1 GCA_001399705.1 Kouleothrix aurantiaca | reverse complement strand
GCGCAGCGGTTGCCGCGCCACCTGCGGCGGGAGCACTAGTAGCAGCGCCGCCAGTTGGCGCCGGTGTCGTGCCGCCGCACGCCGCAAGCACGAGGCTGAGTGCAAGTGCGAGCAGTAAGAGATGAACCCGCTTGAACATGGTACTACTCCCCTTTCTGAGAGATCTGCTGTGGGTTACCACGTTGGTTCCCACCGTCTTGGGTAGCCGAAGGATCGTCGGCTGCTGGTTGTTCCTGCTGTCGGAGCCAGGCCTCTACAGCCTGGTTCAAACCAGTCAAGCCGAGAAACCGCTTTTGGAGGGTATCCGTCGTATCTACAAGCTCACCCTGGAGGAGATGCCCCGCCTGATCCAGCGTCAGTCGCAAGATCAAGGTGACATTTGCGTAGTGGCGATCTGCTTGGGAGGTATTGTCAACTGGATGTGGCATAGGATGCCCTCGTAGACAACGTGGGTTGAGCCACCCTCAGCCACAGCGTAGGCGAAGGCGACAGCCTTGGATTATGTTCTACAAACCATTTATGTACCTTTATCGTATCGTGCGCCCCATACTTCATCTTCTACAGAGCACTGACATGTGAATAGACATTACCCTCACATAACCATCACATTTGGTCAGGATCATGGAGGATCCGCTGATACAAGGCGATCGTGGCCGCCTCAGGCGTGATTTCAAACTCGACGCGCAGCAGATCCGCGCAGACCTGATATTGGTGTAGGGCTGCGGCGCGTTCCCCGCGTCGCACATAGCAACGCATCATCAGGCGGTGAGCATCCTCGCGATATGGGTCGCGCGTCAGCAGGCGCCAAAGATACTCTAGAGCAGTGCTATACTCGCCGGCACGATAGAGGAGTTCGGCCACCTCTGCGAGCAGTGTGACAAAGCGCGCCCGCAGTCGCTCGCGCTCCATAATCGTGTTCACGCCGACTGCGAGTCGCAGTTCGTCACGGTACAACGCAGCCGCTTGCTGATAGGCCGTGAGCGCGGCGGCCACGTCTCCTGCACGAGCCTGATGATCGCCCTCTGCCACAAGAAGATCGAAGCACGCGACATCAACGCCGATTCCCGCCTGCATATTGAGGCGGTAATAGCCATCCTCGTGCAGAATGGGGGCAATACCTTGTAATGATGAGCCAAGCAGCTTATGCAGCCTGTAGACGAGTGTGTTGAGCGAGCGCAGCCCAAGTGTTTGCGTGCTCTCAGGCCAGAGTGCCTGAACCAGATACTCGCGAGCGACCCGACGGCTGGACTGGAGCGCAAGCAGTGACAGGAGCGCTTCACTTTTCCCGCCCGCCCGGATTGGGACGAGTTCTCCAGCAACCAGAAGGCGGAAATTTCCAAGTAAGCAAATCATGACCGGCCAGGATGCGTCGTCATAGCATGACCTGTTCGGCTGCGATTGTTTTTGCTCACTCATCAACTGGTTCGCTCCTGTACGAGGCAGCTCGCGTGATATCAGTGCCACTGCCATGGAATCTCGGGCGATGGCACCGGCATAGCGAGTATCGAATTTGGACTGACGATTGAACATGGTCATCTTGTTTCTCACTGCCTACGAGCGTTCGGAGCGCCGTCTCTGCCAAAAACAGCGTAAAAGCCACCCTCCTGCCTCCATGAGGAAGCAAGCCAGTATGAAGACACACAGCGATGCACGCCTACCACCGGTTCGATTGTGGAAGGTGAACTCTTGTGTAACTTGCTACGGTTGACAGAGCCTCTACCAGCTGTCAGCCGCAGCGCGCTCTTTGGTTAAGGGTAGGGTAGAATGTTAGCGAGAGCGGGGGATTGGATCGAGTGGCATGTAAGCTCCTCGTCAAATTATGCCAGCGCTAGCGCACGAATCGCGCGCACCGACTCAGTTTCTTGTTGATGCACAGGCGAGGTGAATAGCGCACTCAGGACGACACAGGCAGCGCCACGCGCCCACATTTCATTCCCACCCGGCTCGATCAGAACACGCAGCGACTTGGCCAGGCCATCAAACGCGTGTGCCTGGAGCGCAGCCTCCATGGGCTCGAAATACCAGCGCCCAGCGCAGGCGGCCTCGCCATTGATGATCAGCAACTGCGGGTTAAGGATATTCACCAGGCTCGCAATTCCAATACCTAGCCAGCGTCCGGCATTTCCCAACACACGCCGCGCGAGCACATCGCCACCATCAGCGGCTCGGGCAACCGCCTGAAGCGTCAAGGCGTCCACTCCTGCAAGTGCGCTTGGCGCACCAACCTCCAGCGCCTCACGCACCTGACGGAGGATCGCGGGCTCGCTGGCCAACGCTTCTAAGCAGCCCTGTTTGCCACAGGTGCACTGCGGCCCATCGACTTGAAGCACAATATGGCCGAATTCACCGGCGCCACTCAGGGCACCACGATAGATTTGACCGTTGGTCACAACGCCGGCGCCGATACCATAGCCTGTGACGATTGTGGCAAAATGGTCGACGCCGCGGCCAGCGCCAAACCACTGCTCCGCGATTGTCAAGGTCCGGGCATCATTCTCTAGCAGGATCGGAATGCCAAAGTGGGCCGCGAGTGGCGTGGCGAGCGGCACATCGCGCCAGCCAAAGTGCGGCGCGACTCGCGAGATCCCCACCTCTGCGTCGACAATGCCATTCACGCCAACACCGATGCCAAGCAGCCGCGTACGATCAATCTGTGCAATCACTAGTAACTCTTCGACCGCCTGGATTGTCGCTCGGATCATCTGATCTGGTGGAATATTCTCAAGCACCTGTGCTGGATGTTCGTCAATATCCAGCTCTGTCTCAGTTGCGTAGAGTACATTGGCGTCGAGATCGGTTAGGACACACGATATCGCGCGTACGGCGAGTTTGACGCCGACCACGAAACCAGCCTGTGTATTAAGCTGTAACAAGACTGCACGCCGGCCAGCACGGCCATCGCCCTCAACTTCGCCCACTTCATGCACCAGGCCACGCTCGATCAACTCCCCAGTAATACCAGAAACAGAGGCCGGGCTGAGACTCGAGATCTCGGCGATATCTTTGCGCGAAATCGGACCACGTCCCTGGATAAGTTGTAAGACCAGGTGCTGGTTGATCTGTTTTATCAGAGCCCGATCGCCCTTTTGGGAGTAGCTCATGACAGTACTATATGATTTAATTTCTTCATTGAATGAATTATATCCTTGTCCATTCAGTTTGTCAAGAGGCAATTTTGGGGCTCTAATAACTTCTTAGATTTGCCAGCACAATAAAGAATTCAGCCCTACCCATCCCTCTAACTAACAAACCTTGTTTCATTAGCCAGAATCAAAACTGGTATGCTAAGAGTGATGCATGTTAGGA
>LJCR01000563.1 GCA_001399705.1 Kouleothrix aurantiaca | reverse complement strand
GATGTGCATAGTGCGTGATCCTCGCGCTCTATCCGCTGCGACTACACGAGAACAATATCACTTTATGATACTTTTGTCAAGCTACTTGGCGGTCGGGTGCGCGGCGACGAACGCGGCGGTGTCCTGAACGCACGCCTCGCCCATCGCGATCGTGACGATCTCCCAATCCGACGGAACGTGCTGGCCCATATCGGCATCGGTGACCGGGTAGCGGCCGGCGTTGCGGCGCTGGTGCTTGACCACCTCGCGCAGGTGTGCCTTGAGCGAGTGCGGCGAGTTCCAGGTGCGGCCGTTCTTCGTCCAATGCGGCACGGCGCCGCCGTCCGACCACGCTGGCTGACCGCGCCGGCGAATCTTGTAAATGACCCCCGTCGCGGCCGACTGGCCCGCGAACGGCCGCAGATCCTCGGGCCGAAAGTTGCAGCGGCGCAGGAACACATCGATCGGCAGCTCGACGTCAAGCGCATGCTCAGTGCGCAGGACGACGACGCCGCGCGCCCGGTCGAATTGAATGCCGACGCCGATGCAGGGGAGGCCGTCGGAGAGTGGTGTTGGGCACAGATGCCCGGCGCCGCCGAGTACGAACGCCTGGCAGCCTCCGCATCTTGGAATACCGGCAAACAGGCACAGCCACTGCGCGAACGTCGCGCCGGTCATGCCGCCGGCGGCAGCGTCGATCACCAGCCCACCAACCTGCTTGCGCATCTGGAGATAGGCGGTCGTCGCGGCGCGGAGCTGCTGAAGGTCGGTTGATTGCAGATCGGCGTGGTCGGGCGTGCGGCCGTACCAGTCAATCTCGGCCAGGCTCAGCTCGCCGCAGGCGCGATCGAGCGCGGCAAGGGTCTCGGCCATATCCGGCCCCTTGGCGAGCACTTGCTCGCGGTTGGCGATGTCGATAATGCCGTAGGCGCGCAGCGCTTCAGCGGCGACCTGGTGCGCGGAGTGCATCGGGGTTGTGGTGGTCTGCTGCATGAGATGCCTCGCTAGATAGTCGGGTTGGCGGCGACAAAGGCGGCGACGTCCTGGCGGCTGCGCTCGCGGACGTCGTAGGTGACGATCTGCCAGTCGTGCGGCGTGAACTGGATCAGATCCGCATCCGTCAGAGGCTGCGTCTGTGGCGGGGCACCACCCTGCGCTGCGCGGTGCAGATCGGCCGTGCGCCGGAGACAGTCACGCAGTTCGTCGATCGACCAGTTCGGGCCGGTTTTCGGCAGAAGCCTGCCGTCACGAGGCGCACTCCCGCGCGCTACGATGCGGTAGATAGACTGCGTGGGAGGGCGCTGTGCCGCAGTGAATGCGTGCTCGATGTCGGCGAATGTCACCCCCATCGCCATCAGTAATGCGCCGAGGTCCTGCACGGTCTCAGCGCCGCCGTGCGACACCACGACAGCTCTCTGCCCGCGGTCGTAGCGCAGCGCGACGCCGGGCGTGGCGACGCCCGGCGCGTCCGGCGCGGTACAGACGTGAAGTGCCTCAGGCGCCTGGTAGATCCGGCAGGCCGGGCACCAGGGGAGATCGGCGACGGCGCAGAGCGCGCGCGCGAACATTGTGCCGGTCATGGAGCCGGCGGCCGCGTCACGCTCCAGCCCGCACTCCTGCTGGCGCATGGCGTTATAGGTCCACGCCGCGTCAAGCAGCGCGCTCAACCGTTCGGACTGCACGTCCGACATGCTGTCTGGCGCGCCTGCCTGACGCACCTGCGCCAGGGCGTGCAGCGCGGCGGACGCGGCGTCGAGCGCCGCCATCTCCGCGGCGGCGGCTTCTCCCGCTGCAAGCAAACGCTCGCGATTGGCGAGCGCAATAACCGAGGAGGTGTCGATGGCATCACGCGCGATCGCGGCGGCGGCTGTGTACTGCATGTCTGGCTCCGTTGCTCTGTGCGATGACGGTGAGAGCGGCACAAAAAGCCCTGCTTGACATATAACATATAACGTGATATAAAAATATCATATTATGATACTATTGTCAAGTAGCGAATCGCAAGCGCGGCCGTTTGTCGAGGGCCGGCGCGATAGCGCAGATCAGCCTCCCGTCGCAACAAACTTCCATGCATGCCCCATCACTATGGCGTCATGATCCAAGGCGTGCTGGATAAGCGGCACTAAGCACAGCCCAGGCGGCAGTGACACACCGTAGAGGAGCAGTATGAGTCGTCACCCAGACCACGTCGCGCCGTGCGGGCGCACACGCGTCCGTAAGTTGTGCTACCATAGACGGAGCCACCATCGCCTCATGGGGCCTGAGGAGCACGACTATGACCGATGACTTAGCAAACCAGTCGCGCCGCGACATCGCCCGCGCCCGCACCGAGCAGGTTTATTTCGACATCAAAACCTTACTTCGTGCCGCAACCTGGCTCTGGCCCGGTCAGGCGATCACGAGCGCATCGGTTGCGCGCACTGTGGGCCTGCGGCCAAACACCATTTTGGATATGGACTCCAACCGCGCGCTCCACGTCACCTTCCCGCACTTCGGGCTCGTGGCGTGGTATTTTGGAGCTGGCGCCGATCTGGTGCTGCGCTATCGTCCGGCAGAGGACGATGTCGCCATCCCCGAGCTGGAGCGCGACCTGGCGCTCATCGACCAGGGCCTGCCGCCCGCTGATCCGCCCAGCGAGCCACCCCGGCTGAGGCGGCAGCAGGCTCCGGCGGGACCGCCG
This sequence comes from Kouleothrix aurantiaca, assembly GCA_001399705.1. GTDB lineage: Bacteria > Chloroflexota > Chloroflexia > Chloroflexales > Roseiflexaceae > Kouleothrix > Kouleothrix aurantiaca. Next base: position 650 of record LJCR01000563.1, on the reverse strand, counting down.
GGTCCCGGCGCCATCGTGGTAATCAACCGCGTTCCGCTCTTGATAGGCAGCATGACCCAGAGTGAACTTGCGGAAACGACCGGGAGATCCAGGACCAACATCGCGCGCTACACGCGCGCGCCGGTCTCGCGTATCGCGCGCTCGACTATTGCCGAGCTGCTGGAGGCGTTCGGGTTGAACCGTGTGTCTGCCATCCTGGACGTCCGGCTCAAGCTAGATTGCTACAGCGATACGGGCGAGAGCGCCCCCGACGCGGTTCGGATCGAAACCCTGATGCCGGTCTGGAACTCAGTCGATTGGCCTCAGGTTGTGCAGCGCTGGCGCGCACTGGCGGATGTCCAGCAAAAGCCCGAGCCCCTTGCCGACATGGATGTCGCCGCGATCCGCTACATCTACGCCGTCGTTGCCGCCAACCAGGGCGGCCGGGCGCCGCGCCTGGGCGGACAGCTTTCAAGCGCACTTGGCGTCTCGCGGGAAACGATCAGCAACGTTGTCAGCGGCGATTTCCGGCGGGAGATCACGGCACTCGATCTCCCCGTCTCCGTGCAGCAACTCATCCATCAAACGCTGCAACTCCCGGCACTGGAACCGGAGCAGGACGCGTCGGCGACAGAGGCCGAAGGGGTGGGTTCGCGCTAACAGGCAGCTCA